>NZ_JBSHBN010000184.1:0-17591 GCF_053612025.1 Kitasatospora sp. NPDC054768 | reverse complement strand
CGGGGGGCGCCGGGGGGGCGGGGGGTGGGGGCTGGGGGCGGGGCCCCCCGCCCCCGCGGGCCCCCCCCCGCGCGGGGCGGGCCCCCCCCCGGCCCGATCCGCACCCCCGCGGGTGCCCCCGCCCGACCACGGAGGACGGCCATGGAGCCCACCCCGCTCGCCCGCAACCGGGACTTCCGGCTGCTCTGGGCCGGCGGCCTGCTGGCCTCGCTCGGTTCCCAACTCGCCTCGATCGCCCTGCCGTTGCTGGTCCTGCGGGAGACCGGATCGGCCGCCCGGGCGGGCGCCGTCGGCACCGTCTCGGTCGGCGCGCTGCTGCTCACCATGCTGCCCGGCGGGGTGCTCGCCGACCGGATCGAGCGGCGCCGGCTGATGCGGATCTGCGACGTCCTCGGTCTGTTCGCGGTCGGCGCCCTGGTCGTCGCCGTGCTGCGCGGGCACACCCCGCTGCCGCTGGTCCTGCTGGTCGCCGCCGCCGGGGCGCTGATCACCGGCGTCTACGGGCCCGCCGCGGGCGGGCTGCTGCGCGCGGTGGTGCCCACCGGGCAGGCCCGCGAGGCCTCCTCCCGGATGCAGGCGCGCGGCGCGGCCGCCCGGCTGATCGGACCACTCGGCGGCGGGGCGCTGTTCGCCTGGCACCCGGTGCTGCCGTTCCTCGCCGAGGGCGTCGGACTGCTGCTGTCCACCGTCTGCGTGGCGCTGATGCGGACCCGTTCGCTGCCCGCCGCGACGAACGGGCCGGTGCTCGGCCGGGCCGAGCTGACCGCCGGACTGGCCTTCATCTGGCACCGGCCCTATCTGCGCACCCTGCTGCTGATCTTCGGCCTCGGGATGAACTTCGCGTTCAGCGCGCTGATGTTCGCCACCCTGGCCGTCGCCTCCGACGGCGGCCGCTCCGGCGTCGGAGGCGGCACGGTCGTCTCCTGCACCGCGGCCGGCGCCCTGGCCGGCGCGCTGCTGGCTCCCCGGCTCGGTGCCCGGGTCCGGGACGGCAGCCTGGTCGCGCTCGCCTGCTGGGCCTGCGCGCTCACCGCCGGGGTCCTGGTGCTCACCCGGGTGCCGCTGCTGATCGGACTGCTCTGCGCGGCCTGCATGTGCCTGTCCACCGTCGCCAGCATCGGCTTCGTCTCCGGCATGCTGATCGCGGCGCCGCCCGACCGGATCGGCCGGGTGCAGAGCGCGGCCGCCTTCCTGTCCACCCTGGTCCAGCCGTTCGGCCCGCTGGCCGCCGGCACCCTGCTCGGCTCGCTCGGCGGCACCCGGACCTTCGCCCTGCTGGCCCTCGCCATCGCGCTCTGCGCGGCCGTGGTCACCTGGGCGCCGCCGGTCCGGCGCGGACCGCAGCCGCGCCCGGCCGTCTGAACACCGCCCGCTCCCGGAAGACTTCGGAACAGGAGGCCCCATGGCCGGCGCCCACGAGACCCAGCTGTACTGCCTCGCCGATCCGATGTACTACGACACCCCCGGGCGGCTGCGGGACGGGGCGAACCGCTACCCGCTGGGCCTCGGCGAGCCGCCCGCGGGCTGGCGGCGGGAGCAGCGCGGGCTGTGGACGGTGCTGCGGCCCGAGGTCCCGTCGGCCGACTCCCGGCTGCCGGAGCAGGGCTGGAAGCTGCACGTGTCGGCGGTGCGGGAGGGCGCCGAGCGGACGCTGGAGGCCGTCGCCCGGATCTGCCTCGACCGCCGGGTCGCGTTCAAGTTCCTGCGCGGCCCGGCGGCGCTGGCGGTGGCGAACGGCAAGTTCGCGGGGCGTGGCAGCAGCGGCAAGTTCATCACCGTCTACCCGGCCACGGAGGGCGAGTTCCTCACCCTGGCCGAGGAGTTGGCGCGGGCGCTGGACGGCTTCCCCGGGCCGTACGTGCTCACCGACCTGCGGATCGGCGACGCCCCGGTGTTCGCGCGCTACGGGGCCTTCGTCGAACTGTGGTGCCAGGACGCGGCCGGGCGGGTCGTCCCGGCCCTGCGCGACCCGTCCGGCGCGCTCGTGCCCGACCCTCGCGAGCCGGCGTTCCGGCTGCCCGGGTGGGTCGAGCCGCCGGCCGCGCTGCGCCCGCACCTGGCCGCCCGGGCGGCGGCCCGCGGGCGCCTGCCGTACCGGATCGTCGAGGTGCTCCGGTTCTCCAACGCCGGCGGGATCTACCTCGCCGAGCGGCACGGCACGGGGGAGCGGGTGGTGCTGCGCGAGGCCCGCCCGCACGCCGGGCTGGACGGCGCCGGGGCGGACGCCCTGACCCGGCTGCGGCGCGAGCAGTGGGCGCTGGAGCGGCTGGCCGGGCTGGCGTGCGTGCCGCGGCTGCACGAGGTGCGCACGGTGTGGGAGCACACCTTCCTGGTGCAGGAGCACGTCGAGGGCGTCCAGTTGTTCACCGAGGCGATCCGGCGCTACCCGCTGGTGCACCAGAACTGCACACCGGAGCAGCGCGCCCGGTACGCGCGGTGGGTGGGCGGGGTGGTGGCGGGGCTGGAACAGGCGCTCGCCTCCCTGCACGGGCGGGGCGTGCGGTTCGGGGACCTCCACCCGTCCAACGTGGTGCTCCGGCCGGACGGGTCGGTGGTGCTGGTGGACTTCGAGTACGCGGCCGGGCTGGACGACCGGCGGGTGCCGGTGGCCGGCGCGGCCGGACAGCACGTCCCGCCCGGACTGACCGGCGCCGAGGCCGACCGCTGGCTGCTCTGGGCCACCTGGCTGATGCTGCTGATGCCGGTGCTGGAACTGGCCGACCTCGACCCGGGCAAGCTCCCGGCGCTGGAGCGGCGGGCGCGCGAGTGGTTCGGACTCGGGGAGGAGGAGGGGCCGGTGCGCCCTGGAGCGGTGGCCCTGGTGGAGTCGGCGAGCGAGCGGCGCGGGCGGGAGCTGCTGGCCGGGCCCTCGCTGGACCCGGTGCGCCGGGAGCTGGTCGCGGGCCTGCACGCGGGCGCCACCCCGGACCGGCCGGACCGGCTCTTCCCCGGGGACGTGGCCGGGTTCGCCGACGGCGGTACGGGCGTGTCGCACGGCGCGGCGGGGGTGCTGTACGCGCTGTACCGCGCCGGCGCCGACTGGCCGCAGGAGTACGCGGACTGGCTGGTCGCCGCGGTGCGCCGGCGGGCCGACCGCCCCGGAACCGGCGGACTGTACGACGGGCCGCTCGGCACCGCGCTGGTGCTGGCCCGGATCGGCCGGACGGAGGAGGCGGAGGAGCTGCTCGGGCGCGCCCGCACCGCCCGCCCGGCCCGGGAGGCGGGCCTGTTCGGCGGCCGGGCCGGCGCGGCGCTCGCCCGGCTGCGGCTGGCGCGCGCGCTGGACCGCCCCCGGGAGCTGGCCCACGCGCTCGACGACGCACGGGAGTTGGCCGCGGTGCTGCGCGGCGACCCGGTGCCCGGGCTGGACGGGCCGGCGGCCGCCGGGCTGCTGTACGGGCTGGCGGGGATCGCGCTGCTCCAGCTGCGGCTGTACCGGCGGACCGGCGAGCGGTGGCTGCTCGACTCCGGGCGGACCGCGCTGGAACGGGCCGTGGCCGGGTGCGTCCGGGTGCCCGACGGGTCGGTGCAGGTACTGGAGGCCGGGCGCCGGCTGGCCTACCTGGACCGGGGCAGCAGCGGGATCGCGCTGGTGGTGCGGGAGTTCCTGGAGCACGCGGAGCTGCCGGGCGGGGAGGCCTTCCTGGCGGACGTGCGCAAGGTCTGCGCGCCCGGGTTCATCCGGGAGCCGGGCCTGTTCCGCGGGCGGGTCGGGCTGACGCTGGCGCTGGACCGGCTGGGCGGGGCGCCCGCGCGGGAGGCCGTGCTCGGGCAGGTGCGCAAGCTCCAGTGGCACCTGGTGGCCCGGCCGGAGGGGCTGCTGGTGCCGGGGATGAGGCTGCGGCGCTTCTCGGCCGATCTGCACACGGGCGCGGCGGGGGTGCTGCTGGCGCTGAGCGGGCTGGAGGAGGGGCCCGGGGAGCGGCGGGCGGACGTGCTGGACCTGCTGACCCTGGGGTGAGCGAACCGCGGTCAGGTCAGTGCCGGCGCCCGTACGGCCTCCACCGCGCGTTCGCGGGCGTGCAGATGGGTGAGCCGCGGCAGGGCGTACAGGGCGGCGCGGGCGGTGACCTCGCCGGTGGGGGAGGTCACCGCCCCGGTGTCGGTGAGCGCCTCCAGGGTGCGCAGGGTGAGCCGCTCGGGCCGGCCGAGGGCGGCGGCGGCCTCGGGGAGGGTGAAGAGCAGGGCGAGCGGCAGGGCGGCGAGCCGGGCCAGGGCGAGCCGTCCCCGGTCGGTGAGGTCGCGCCAGCCGGAGTCCAGCCGGGCGCGGACGGTGACGTCCCCGGCGACCAGTTCGTCCAGGGCGCCCGCCGGGTCCTCCAGCCGGGCCGCGTACTCGGCGAGCGGGAGATGGCGCAGCACGGCCAGCCGGGTGCCCGCGACCCGGACGGCGAGCGGCAGCAGCCCGCAGGCGGCCACGATCCGGGCGGCGGCGGCGCGGTCGGCGCCGGTCCGGCCGGTGCCGACGATCCGGCCGAGCAGGTCCAGGGCCTCGGTGGGGGCGAGCGGCGGGACGGCGACGCGGCGCACCGAGGCGAGGCCGGCCAGCTGGCTGCGGGAGGTGACCAGCACGGCGCTCGGGCCGAAGCCCGGCAGCAGCTCGCGGACCACGGCCTCGCCCGGGGCGTCGTCCAGGATCAGCAGCAGCCGGCGCCCGGCGAGCGAGGCGCGCCAGAGGGCGGCGGCCCGGGCCGTGTCGCCGGGGCCGGGTTCGGGGGCGTGGTCGGGGTCTTGGGCGGGGGCGAGCCGAACGGTCCCGACGGGTGCGACGGGTGCGGCGCCCGGGCGGCCGGTGAGGACGGCGAGTTCGGCGAGCACCTCGGGCAGCGGGCGGGCGGTGCCGTCCTCGGCGCGCAGCCGGACCAGCACCCGGCCGTCCGGGAAGCGGTCGGCGAGCAGGTGGCCGGCGTGTACGGCGAGCGCGGTCTTGCCGCAGCCGGCCGGGCCGGAGAGCACCGCGACGCGCCCGCCGCCCTCACCCAACTCGTCGACGAGACAGCGCAGTTCGTCGGTTCTTCCGGTGAAGTCGGCGGTGTCGGCGGGCAGCAGCGCGGCGCCGTTCGGCCCGGCGCCGCGCTCCGGGCGGGCGGCGGTGGGCAGGGAGCGGCCGCGGGCGAGCAGCTCCCGGTAGCGGGCGGTCAGCGCGGGGCTCGGCTCCAGCCCCAACTCCCGGGCGAGCAGCTGGCGGTGGGTGTCGTAGACGGCGAGCGCCTCGGCCTGGCGGCCGGACAGGTGCAGGGCGTTCATCCGGGCGGCCTGGAGGCGCTCGCGCAGCGGGTGGCGCTCGGCGAGCTCGGCGAGGTCCTCGGCGACGGCCCCGGGGTTGCCGAGCTCCAACTCGGTCTCCGCCCAGTCCTCGTGGACGCCCAGGCAGCGGGCCTCCAGCCGGTCCGCCTCCGCCTCGACGGCCGGCGAGCGGCGCAGGTCGGCGAGCGGCGGGCCCTGCCAGAGGTCGAGGGCCTGGCGCAGCAGCCGGGCGGCGGGGGCGAGCGCTCCGCCGTCGGCGGCGGCCCGGCCGGCCCGGGCCAGGGCGCGGAACCGCAGCAGGTCCAACTCGGGCTCGGCGACCCGCAGCAGGTAGCCGGCGGCCGAGTGCACCAGCCGGTCGGGCCCGTCCCCGCGGCCGAGCAGGGTGCGCAGGGTGCAGATGTAGACCTGGAGGTTCTTCCGGGCGGTGCGCGGCGGCTCCTCGGGCCACACCGCGTCGGTGAGCAGGTCGACCGGGACGGCGGTGTTGGCGCGGCTCAGCAGGACGGCCAGCACCAGCCGCTGCTTCAGCGGCCCGAGGGCCAGCGGGCGGCCGTCGGCCTCCCCGGTGAGCGGGCCGAGGACGGCGAAGCGCAGCCGGGCGGGGGTGGCGGGCTGGGCCAGGGGCATCGGCGTACCTCCGGGGCGTGGGCGTTCGCGTGGGCTTGGGCGTTCGCGGCAACGGTGTGGCAGGTGGCGGGGCGGCCGTGGTGCGGGTGCGGGTGCGGCGGTGCGGTGTGGGCGCAGGCTACTTGACGGCCGATCGGCGCTGAAGGCCGCGGATTCGGCCGGGTCCGCTCCCCCCGGGCTCATGACCGGGGCCCCGCGGCGGGGGGTCGACGCTGGGGTCCGTACGGCTGCGCGGTCGCCGTTCCGGCAGGTCGGCCGGGGTGGCGGGGCCCGGTCGGGCCGGGTGGACGGGCGGCCCGCGGGGCGCCGCCGGGCGGGCGTACGGGGCGGTGGGGAAGGGCGCGTTCCGGCGGTTCTCGACCGGGGCTCCGCGCCGCGGTGAGCGCGGCGCGAGCGGGCGGCGATCCGGGCACGCGGCCACCCGACGGCCGGTCAGGAGGCGCCGGGCGCGCGGCCGGGAGGCGCCGGTCGGCCGGCCGGGAGGTCCCGGGTGCGCGGTCGGGAGGTCCCGGTCGGGGCCCGGGAACTCGGGCCCAGCGGCCCCGGGCGGGCGGGCCGAAGGGCCCTGGGGTGCGGAGGGCGCCTGTTCGGATCATGGAGCGCCATCCATTCGCACGACGTTCCGAAGGAGTGCGTCCTTGAGCGCCACCCAGGCACAGGGCGACCCCACCTCACCGCCGACGGCCCTCCCAGCAGGGACGGCCAGGGCCAGGAGGCCCGGTTCGGCCCTGGTCAGACTGCTGACCACCACCGACCACAAGACGATCGGCACCATGTACCTGGTGTCGTCGTTCGCGTTCTTCCTGATCGGCGGCATCCTCGCCCTGGTCATGCGCGCCGAACTCGCCCGGCCCGGAACGCAGATCCTCTCCAACGAGCAGTTCAACCAGGCCTTCACCATGCACGGCTCGGTGATGCTGCTGCTGTTCGCCATGCCGCTGTTCACCGGCTTCGCCAACTGGATCATGCCGCTCCAGATCGGCGCGCCGGACGTCGCCTTCCCGCGCCTGAACATGCTGTCCTACTGGCTGTTCATGTTCGGCTCGCTGATCGCCGCGGCCGGCTTCGCGACCCCGCAGGGCGCCGCCGACTTCGGCTGGTTCCTCTACGCGCCGCTGTCCGACGCGATCCACTCGCCCGGCGTCGGCGCCGACATGTGGATCATGGGCGTGACGCTGTCCGGCTTCGGCAGCATCTTCGGCGCCGTCAACTTCATCACCACCATCATCTGCATGCGCGCTCCGGGCATGACCATGTTCCGGATGTCCATCTTCTGCTGGAACGTGCTGCTCACCTCGGTGCTGGTGCTGCTGGTCTTCCCGGTGCTGGCCGCCGCGCTGCTGGCGCTGGAGTGCGACCGCAAGTTCGGCTCCCACGTCTTCGACCCGGCCAACGGCGGGGCGATGCTCTGGCAACACCTGTTCTGGTTCTTCGGGCATCCCGAGGTGTACATCCTGGCGCTGCCGTTCTTCGGGATCGTCTCCGAGGTCATCCCGGTGTTCAGCCGCAAGCCGATGTTCGGCTACTCCGGCCTGATCGCCGCGACGGTGGCCATCGCGGGCCTGTCGGTGACGGTGTGGGCGCACCACATGTACGTCACCGGGCAGGTGTTGCTGCCGTTCTTCTCGTTCATGACCTTCCTGATCGCGGTCCCGACCGGGGTGAAGTTCTTCAACTGGGTCGGCACCATGTGGCGGGGCTCGCTGAGCTTCGAGACCCCGATGCTCTGGACGGTCGGCTTCCTGGTCACCTTCCTGTTCGGCGGCCTGACCGGCGTGCTGCTCGCGGCCCCGCCGATCGACTTCCACGTCTCCGACTCGTACTTCGTGGTCGCCCACTTCCACTACACGCTGTTCGGCACCGTGGTCTACGCGATGTTCGCCGGCTTCCACTTCTGGTGGCCGAAGATGACCGGCAAGAAGCTCGACGAGCGGCTCGGCCGGATCACCTTCTGGACCCTGACGGTCGGCTTCCACGCGACCTTCCTGGTCCAGCACTGGCTGGGCGCCGAGGGCATGCCGCGCCGGTACGCGGACTACCTGGACTCGGACGGCTTCACCACCCTGAACACCTTCTCCACCATCGGCTCGTTCCTGCTCGGCCTGTCGATCCTGCCGTTCCTCTACAACATCTGGAAGACCGCCAAGTACGGCGAGAAGGTCACCGAGGACGACCCGTGGGGCTGGGGCCGCTCGCTGGAGTGGGCCACCTCCTGCCCGCCGCCGCGGCACAACTTCGTCAAGCTGCCGCGGATCCGCTCCGAATCCCCGGCCTTCGACCTCCACCACCCGGACATCGCGGCCATGGACGTCCTGGCGCACAGCGGGAAGCCCGCCACGCATCTGGGCGACGTGGAGCCGACGAAGTACGACCGGCCGCTGAGCCGGGCGGACCGGGCGGCCGCCGCCGTCGCGGTCAAGGCCCCGCCCTCCGAGGCCGCCGCGTCCACCGATTCACCCTCCTCGGGCGGCTGAGCCCGCCCCTCGTACGCCGTCCCCGCCCGCGTCGCTGCCCCCGGGCGGGCGGGGACGGCCCACTTCTCCCCTTCTCCCCTCCCCTTCGTGACCAGGAAGGCCGGGTCGTGAACCACACCGTTCTCGCCATCGGCACCGCCGCCCTCACCGCGAGCGGCTGTGTCTGGTACCTGCCCGCCATCGCCGACCTCCAGGCCGGCGCCGACCGGCCCCGCTCCACCCGTACGGCCGCCGCGGCCTGCGTGCTGTGGTGGGCCGGGCTCGCGCTCGCGGGCGGGCTGCTGCTCGTCGTGCCGGACTGGCGGCCCGCCGCACAGATCGCGCTCGCCGGACTGGTCGGCGGCACGGCGCTGCGGATGCGGGCCCTGTGGGACCGCCGCCGGGAGGTGAAGGAGACCGCGGCCCGCTGGGCCGCCCTGGACGTAGGGCCCGCCCCGCGCTCCCACCGGCCGCCGGCCCTGGCCCTGGCCGGGTGGCTGGTGGTCGGTGCGGCCGTCGCCTCGCTCGGGGCGGTCGCCATCCTGGTGTCCGGCGGCGGCGAGGTCGTGCCCCGGGTGGTGCTCGCGGCGGTCAGCGGCGCGGGCATCGCGCTCGCCTTCCTGCTGATGGGGCTCGGGAACGTACGGCGGCAGGGGCGCTGAGAACGCTTCCGCCGGCGCGCCTCCCGAGCGGCCCGGCGGACCGGAGGAGACCCGCGGGACCGGCCCCGGCCCGGCCCGGGCCGTGCGGCCCGGCCGGAATGGGGCCGTTGGGCCCTGGGTCCGCGGCCGGGTCCGGGGGATGATGCCCTGGGCCCCGCTGGGAGTGTGCGGGGGTGCGACGAAGGTGGAGCCGCGTGATGGCGACCAAGACGGAGGGTGCCGGGGCCCCGGCACCGGTCCGGGTGTTCCTGCTGGACGACCACGAGGTGGTGCGCCGCGGCGTGCACGACCTGCTGGACTGCGAGCCGGACCTGGAGGTGGTCGGGGAGGCGGCGACGGCCGAGCAGGCGCTCGTGCGGGTGCCCGCGCTGCGGCCCGACGTGGCCGTGCTGGACGTCCGGCTGGGCGACGGTGACGGCGTCTCGGTCTGCCGTGAGCTGCGCTCGCGGATGCCCGGGCTGGCCTGCCTGATGCTGACCTCCTTCGACGACGAGGAGGCGCTGCTGGACGCCGTGATGGCGGGCGCCGCCGGGTACGTGCTCAAGCAGATCAGCGGGACCGACCTGGTCGCCGCCGTCCGCACCGTCGCCTCCGGCCGCTCGATGCTCGACCCCGGCGCCGCGACCCGCCTCCTGAACCGCCTGCGCAGCGACGCCGAACCCGCCCAGCCGGTCACCACCGGACCGGGCCTGACCGCGCGCGAGCAGGAGGTCCTCGAACTCATCGGCGAGGGCCTGACCAACCGGCAGATCGGCGAGCGGCTCTACCTCGCCGAGAAGACCGTCAAGAACCACGTGTCGCGGCTGCTCGCCAAGCTCGGCGTCGAGCGGCGGGTGCAGGCCGCCCTGATCGCCACCGAGCTGCGCCAGGCCTCCGCGGCCGCGCAGCCCTCCGTGCTGCGCACCGGCCGGGGCTGAGCCCGGCCGTTCGGCACCGTCTGTGCCCGTTCGGTGCGGTGCAGTGCCGTTCGGGGCCGAACGGTCCTTCGGCCCCGGGCCTGGGACCCGGGGCCGACGGCCCGCCGGGCGGGGCTCTCGCCGGGCCCGGCCGGGACCATCGGCCCTCGCGGCCCGGCCCGGGCCCGGGCGTGCATCGCTCGCATGAACCGCGACCACGTCCCGTCCCCCCGGCCCGTCCCGGCCGTCGCGTACGACGGCCCCGCTCCGTTCGAGCGGCCCGTTCCGTCCGGCCGCCCTGTTCCGCAGGACCGGCCCGACCTGCCGAAACTGCGCGAACTCGACCGGAAGCGGTCGCTGGAGCTGCTGGCCCGGGCCGACGTCGGCCGGGTGGTCTACACGGTCGACGCCCTCCCGGCCGTCCTGCCGGTGCCGTTCCGGCTGGCCCCCGGCGGTGTGCTGCTCTCGGCACCGGCCGGCTCCGAACTGGCCCGGGCGGTGGACGGCGCGGTGATCGCCTTCGAGGCCGACGAGGTGGACGGCCGGGACGGCTCCGGCTGGTTCGTCACCGTCCTCGGCCGCGCGCAGGTCCGCCCGGCGGCCAGGACGGCCGATCCGGGCGGCACGGTCCGCATCCGCATCCGCCCGGAACTGGTCATCGGCCGGTGCCTGGCCTGAGCCGGCGGCCCCGAGGCGTCCTCACGGCCCCAGCAACGCCAGGGCGGTGCGCAGGAGTTCGGCGTCCGCCGCGGCATCCGCGGTGCCGGCCAGGCCGGAGCGGAAGAGCGAGGCGCCCTCGATCAGCATGACGAACACCTGGGCGCGGGCGTGCCGTTCCTCCTCCGTCAGGGCCGGTTGGCGTTCGGCGAGGAAGCAGGCGACCAGCTCCCGGTAGCGGTCGTAGAAGGCCCGGACGGTGGCGGCCACCGAGGGGTCGCGGGCGGCCAGTGCCCACAGCTCGGCGAACAGGCGGACCAGGCGCACGTCCTGCTGCTCGGCGAGCAGTTCGCGGAGCAGGGCGTCCTCGTCGCGGCCCGGGTCGAGCAGCGGCGCGAGCCGTTCCACCGAGCGGGCGAGGACGCGCTCCAGCACGGCGGCCACCAGCTCGGCGTGGGTCGGGAAGTAGTGCTGGAGGTGGCCGAGGCGGACGCCCGCGGCGGCGGCCACCGCTCGCATGGACAGTTCGGTGCCGCCCGCGGTGACGAGCAACTCCTCCGCGGTGTCCAGCAGTTGCTCCCGCCGCTGGGCGCCCTTGCCGCTCAGGCCCCGGACGCTGCTCATGCCGCCGCCGCCGTGCCGCGCCGCCCGTCGGCCCCGGTGGCCGTGACGGTGACGGTGACGCCCAGGGCCGCCAGGTCCTCCAGGACCTGCCCGGGGCGCGGGGTCTGCTCGGGGAAGGCCACCCCGGCGGGCGGCGGGGCGCCGTCCGTGCCGAGCACCCGGCGCAGCGCCAGCAGGGCGCCGACGGCGGTGAGCCGGGCCTGGCCGCCCCGGTCCTCGACGGTGGCGGTGAGGGCGCGTCCGCCGGAGGCGACGTCGGTGCGCAGCAGGGCGGTGCCGCCCTCGCCGGGGGAGTGGAGCAGGGCGCGGCGGGCCGGCTCCCAGCGGTCGCCGCGGCCCCAGCGGAAGAAGCCGGCGTGCCGGGCCGCGAGCAGGGCGGTGGTGGAGGAGCGGGAGCTGAAGCCGATCCGGGTGGCGGCGGTGGTGGCGCCCAGGGTGAGCGGGAGGGTGAACTGCTCGGGGGTGTCGATCCCGGCGACCAGGGTCGGGGTGTCGCCGATGCGGACGGTCCGCGGGCGGCTGAGCGGGGCTACGGAGCGGCGTCGGCCGTCCTGGATCACCTCGTAGTCGAGTCCCAGGCGGTCCATGAACTCCACCGAGTCGGCGCCGGCCCGGTCCGCGAGGTCCCAGCGGATGGCGGTCTCGATCCGCTCGGCCCGGCCCAGCCGGTCCGCCAGGGCGGCGGCGACCAGGCTGGTCACCCCGCCCATCCAGGCCGAGGAGAGCAGCACCGGGGCGGTCGGGCGCAGCAGGGCGGCGAGCGTGGCCGCGCGCTGGAGCCGGGCGGTCCAGCGGGTGACGTCCACGTACGGGACGCCCGCGCGGACGGCGGCCCGCAGCACCCGGTCGTCCGGGTCGTTGACCACCCCGACCACGGCCCGTACGGCGGCGGTGAACGGCTCGGGGTCGGCGAGGTCCCAGGGGCGGACGGTGGTGCCGTCCAGTTCGGCGGCGAGGGCGGCGCCGCGCTGCTCGGAACGGCCGGTGAGCAGCAACGGCCAGGTGGGGGAGGCGAGTCGGGCGAGTTCGGCGCCGACGGTGCCGTAGCCGCCGACCAGCAGGACGGGGCCGTCGGGGTTGTGGCTGAGGCGGTCCGAGGGGAAGGTGGGGTGCGGGGGGAGTTCTGAGACGGATGTGGGGCTCATGGAGACAAATATAGGTCGCCCGACCTAAAATTTTCGTCATGACGTACTCCGATTCCCCCGAACAGACCTTTGACCTGCGTTCCTTCGACAGCGGCCACGGCCGCCTCGCCTACCTCGACGCCGGTACGGGCGAACCCCTGGTGCTGCTGCACGGCGGCCTGCTGGACCGCCGGAGCTGGGCCGACCAACTCCCGGCCCTGCTGCCCGAATACCGGGTGATCGCCCCGGACACCCGCGGCCACGGCGCCTCCGACAACGCCGGCCGGCCCTTCCGCCCCGCCGACGACCTGGCGGACCTGCTGCGCCACCTCGGCCTGGGCCCGGTGACCGTGATCGGGCTCTCCATGGGCGGGACGATCGCCCTCGACCTCGCCCTCGAACACCCCGAACTGGTCCGCGCGCTGGTGATCAGCGGCAACGGCACCAGCGAATCCGAGTTCACCGACCCGTGGCTCGGCGAACTCGCCGCCCACCAGACCGCCGCGCTCGCCGAGGGCGACGCCGAGGCCTGGCTCGACTCCTTCACCAGCCTCGCCTCCGGGCCGCACCGCCGCCTGGACGAGGTCGACCCGGAGGTGGTGCGCCGGCTCAAGGAGATGACCCGGAGCACCGTCGCCAAGCACACCCCCGACGAGCCCCAGTACCTGGTGCCGGTGACCGACACCTGGAAGCGGCTCACCGGGATCACCGTCCCGCTGCTGGCGATCAACGGCGGCATCGACTCCGTGGACCACATCAACCTGGCCGAACGGGTCGTGCGCACCGTCGTCGAAGGCCGCGCGGTGATCGTCGAGGGCACCGGGCACTACCCCAACATGGAACGGCCGGAGGAGTTCAACAGCCACCTCCTCGGCTTCCTGCGCACCCTGCCCACCCTGCCCACCCTACGCGGCTGACGGCTGACGGCTGACGGCTGACGGCTGACGGCTGACGGCTGACGGGAGGCGGGTGGCGGGAGGGCCTCAGGACCCGATCGGGGCCTCCCAGACCAGCCGGGTGCCGCCGCCCTCGGCCGGGTCGACGGTGAAGGAGCCGCCGACCCGGTCGGCGCGCTCGGCCAGGTTGCGCAGCCCGCTGCGCCGCCCGCCCTCGGGCACGCCGACGCCGTCGTCCGTCACGCTCAGCGCCACCCGCCCGGCCAGGGCGCGCAGCGTCACCTCGACCCGGGATGCCTTGGCGTGCCGGGCGGCGTTGCTGAGCGCCTCGGCGAGGACCGCGACCACGTGCCCGGCCAGCTCCTGCGGCACGTCGGTGTCCAGCAGGCCCTCCATGCTCAGCCGGGGCGGGAAGCCGAGCGGACCCTGGGCGTCGGTGACCACCCGGGTGGCGCGGGCGCGCAGGCCGCGGTCCGGCTCGCTGTGGGCGCGCAGACCGAAGATGGTCGAGCGAATGATCTTGATGGTCTCGTCCAGGTCGGCCACCGCCCGGGCCACCCGGTCCGCCGCGGCCTGGCTCTCGATCAGCCGGCCCGCGCTCTGCAGCGTCATCCCGGTCGCGAACAGCCGCTGGATCGCCAGGTCGTGCAGGTCCCGGGCGATTCGGTCGCGGTCCTCCAGCAGGTTCAACTGCTCGGCGTCACGCCGCCGTTCGGCCAGCTCCAGGGCCAGCGCCGCCTGGTCGGCGAAGCCCAGCAGCGGACCGGTCTCCTCCGGCCCGAACGCCGGCCGACCCTGCGCCCGGGCCAGCAGCAGCACGCCCCGCCCGTACCCGGCACCCGTACCCAGCGGGACCGCCACCGCCGCGCCCAGCCCGTCGAAGCGGCCCGCCGGACCGGCCGGGAAACGGGTGTCGCAGGCCAGCTCGTCACTGGTGGCCGGGGAGCCGGAGGCGTACGCGGCGCCCGACAGCGTGCCGTCCACCGGCACCGTCACCCCGAGCCGCGCGGACGGCGTGCCACCCAGCGCGACCTCCACCGTCAACTCCTCGGCCCGCTCCTCCGGACCGGCCAGCGCCACCGAGACGTCCGCCAGCTCGGCGCCCGAGATCTCCCGCGCCCGACGGGCGATCAGCTCGACCACCTCCAGTCGCGGCGCCCCCGACAGCAGACTGCGGGTGATCTCGGTGCTCGCCCGCAGCCAGCGCTGACGCAGCTGCGCCTCCTCGTACAGCCGGGCGTTGTCGATCGCCACACCGGCCGCGACCGCCAGGGTGGAGATCACCGCCTCGTCGTCCTCGTCGAAGTCCAGCCCACCGCGCTTGTCCGTCAGGTAGAGGTTGCCGAACACCTCGCCGTGCACCCGCACCGGCACCCCCAGGAAGGTGTGCATCGGCGGATGGTTCGACGGGAAGCCCGCCGAGGCCGGGTGGTCGGACAGCACCGGGCAGCGCAGCGGCCGCGGCTCGCGGATCAGCTCGCCCAGGATGCCCCGGCCCGACGGCGGCGGGCCGATCTCGGCGATCTCCTCCTCCGTCAGGCCCACCGTCAGGAACTGCGACAGCGTGTGCCCGTCCGGCCCGATCACCCCGAGCGCCCCGTACCGGGCGTCCACCAGATCGGCGGCGGCCTCCACGATCCGGTGCAGCGCCTGCGCCAGATCCAGCTCCCGCCCGACCGCCAGCACCGCCTCCAACAGGCTGTGCACCCGGTTCTGGGTGCCGCGCGCCGCGTCGATCCGCCACTGGAGCTCCTCCAGCAGCTCGTCCAGGCGCAGCCGTGGCATCCGCGCGCCGCCACCCGCCGCGCTGCCGTCCGCTCCGCCCACCGCTGTCCTCCTCGTCGTGCTGCCCTGACCGGCCCGTCCACCGTCCGGACGCGCCCCGTCCGCCCCGCGGACGGCCGCCCCCACCGCCCGACCCGACTCGGGTGCCGTCCGACCAGCGGGATTGCCGTGTTCACGGTAGTGCCCCGGTGTCGGTGGTGGGGACGGCGGGGTCGGCCGTAGGCTCCGTCGGGCGGGCCTTTCGTCCCGCCGCGCAGGGTCCTGAGGCCTCTGCCGCCGGGCCGCGCGTCGCTGCCAGGGTGGGGGAGGAGCGGACGGGGCGTCAGAGCACACCGCGGCCCGCACCGAACCGCCGAGCGTCGACGACCTGTCGACAGTGTGGAGGAACAGTCATGACGTCAACCGTGCTGGCCGGGGTCGACGGATCGCCGCAGAGTGCCGCGGCCGCCCACTGGGCCGCCGCCGAGGCGGTGCGCCGGGGCGCCTCGCTGCGCCTGGTGCACGCCTGGCCGTGGCTGACCGACGGGGTGTCCTCCTTCGCCGACGCGGACGACCTGCCCGAGGCCGTCCGCCGCACCCTCGCCGAGGCCGCCGAGGACATCCGCGGCCTGCACCCCGACCTGGCCGTGGAGACCGACGCCGTCCTGGACGCACCGGTGGACGGCCTGCTGGCCGCCGCCGCGGAGGCGGAGCTGCTGGTGCTCGGCTCGCGCGGCCGCGGCGGCTTCACCGGCCTGCTGCTGGGCTCGGTCAGCATGTCGGTGGCCGGGCGCAGCACCGTGCCGCTGGTCGTGGTGCGCGAGGAGGGCGAGGCCACCGCGGGCGAGGTGGTGGTCGGCGTCGACGCCCACACCCCCGAGACCGAGGTGCTCGACTTCGCCTTCCGCGAGGCGGCCCTGCGCGGCGCCCGGGTCCGGGCGGTGCACGGCTGGGAGCTGCCGCCGGTGTTCGGCTACGCGGGCGGCGCCGTCCCGGCGGCCGAGCTCGCCCAGCTGGAGGCGCTGGAGGCCAAGCTGCTCTCGCTCGCCCTGGCCGGTCCGCGCGAGCAGCACCCGGAGGTGGAGGTGGTCGAGGACGTGCAGATCGGCGCCGCCCGCGCCCTGGTCGAGGTCTCCGCCGGCGCCGCGCTGGTCGTGGTCGGCCGGGGCCGCCGCCCGGTCGAGTTCGGGCCCCGGCTCGGCCGGGTCGCGCACGCCGTCCTGCACCACGCCGAGGCCCCCGTCGCGGTCGTCCCGCACGGGTGATGGACGGCCCGTCCGGTGGATCCGCCCCCGTCCCGATCCACCGGACGGGCCCGACGGCCCCCGCCCGGGCCTCCCGAGCGGGAGGCCCCGGCCCGGCGGCCGCGAGGACGGGTCCAAGGGCCCTGTTCCCGGACCGGTCGGGGCGCGCACGCTCGTAAGCAGCGGGACCCGCGGGCCCCGTGCAGTCGAACCCCGCGGTTGAAGCCGAAGCCTCGCGGTTGAAGGAGTGGATCGCCATGACGCTCGACCCGGCTCTCACCCAGATGCTCAGCGCGGCCGACCTGCGCCTGCTCGCCGCGGCCGGCGGCGCGGCGCCCTCGCTGCACAACAGCCAGCCCTGGCGCTTCGCGCCGACCCCGGACGGGCGCGGGCTCGCCGTGCACGCCGACACCGGGCGTTCCGTACCCCTGGCCGACCCGGTCGGCGCCGCAGTGCACATCGCGGTCGGCGCGGCCGTGTTCAACCTGCGGGTGGCGGCCGGCCGGCTGGACCGGGAACCGCAGGTCCGGCTGCTGCCGGAGGCCGCCGAGCCCGGCCTGCTCGCCGTGCTCGACCTCTCCCGGCCGGCCGTCGAGGAGACGCCCTTCGGCCGTGACCTCTACCCCGCGATCGCCGCCCGGCACTCCAGCCGCGAGCCCTTCACCCAGCGCGACGTCCCCGAGGCGGTGATCGGCGAGCTGATGGCCGCCGCCCGCGAGGAGGGCGTCGCGCTCGCCGCACTGGAGGAGGACGGCGTGCGGCGGGTGCAGGCGCTGACCGCCGAGGCCGAGCGTCGCATCGCCGACGACCCGGCCCGCGTCGCCGAGTCCCGCGCCTGGCTGCGGTCCGACGACGGTACCGCCGAGGACGGCATCCCGCAGGCCGCGCTCGGCCCGCAGGACCACGACGCCCGGGTGCCGATGCGCGAGTTCGCCGGCCGCCCGCCGGAGGCGCCCGCGCAGCCCTCCCGGCGGTTCGAGGCGCTGCCCCAGCTGTGCACCCTCACCACTCCCGGCGACGGCCCGCTGGACTGGCTGCGCACCGGGCAGGCGCTGGAGCGGGTCTGGCTGCTGGCCACGGTGCACGGCGTCCGGCTCACCATTTGGCACCAGGCGATCGAGTGGCCGGACATTCGCTGGGCGCTGCGCGACCCGGCCGCCGGTCCGGGGCACGTCCAGCTGGTGCTGCGGGCCGGCTACGGCCCGCCCGGTGCGGCGACCCCGCGCCGGACGGTGGAGGAGACGCTCGGGGAGCGTCCCGCCTGAGCCGAGCGCCCTGCCCCGGGCGTCACTCGGAGCGCCCCGCCTGGAGTGTCTCCCCGGCCCCTGGGGCTAGTATCCGTCGGGGTTCGGGCCCCAGGGGGCGTAGGGGTGGGTGGGCGCGGGGGGTGGGCC
>NZ_JBSHBN010000183.1:0-17600 GCF_053612025.1 Kitasatospora sp. NPDC054768 | reverse complement strand
TTCGGACCGCCTTCCAGCGGACCCTCCGGGCTTCGTTCTTTCGTGTTTCCAGCTTATCAGATGTTTTCCGCTCCGTTTTCCGGAGTTTCATTCATTCGATTCGCTTTCGCCTTTCGGCGCTCCCGAACTCTATCAGAGTTTCTCGGTCCGTTTTCCCCGGTCGTTCTCGAATTCAGATTCGAGCCCGTTTCCGAGGGGCCGTCCCGTGGGGCAACCCGGAGAACATTACGCACCGGGTTGCCCCACGTCAAACCAGCCTCAGCCGGTGTTGAGCGAGCGTCAGACCTCGACGACGACCGGCAGGATCATCGGCCGGCGGCGGTAGTTGTCGGCGACCCACTTGCCGATGGTGCGGCGGACCAGCTGCTGCACCAGACGGGGCTCCAGGACACCGTCGCTCGCCGAGCGGTCCAGCGCCTCCTGGAGCTTGGCGGCCACCGGGACGAACGCGTTGTCGTCGATGCCGGAGCCGCGGGCCTGGATGGTCGGACCGCCGACGATCTTGCCGTTGGTCGAGTCGACCGCGACGAAGACCGAGATGAAGCCCTCCTCGCCGAGGATCCTGCGGTCCTTGAGCGAGGCCTCGGTGATGTCGCCGACCGAGGAGCCGTCCACGTAGACGTACCCGGCCTGCACCTTGCCGACGATGCGGGCGACGCCGCCCTCCAGGTCGACGCAGACACCGTCCTCGGCGATGACCACGCGGTTGCGCGGCACCCCGGTGGCGATGCCCAGCTCGGCGGCCGCGCGCAGGTGGCGCCACTCGCCGTGGACCGGCATCAGGTTGCGCGGCTTGCAGATGTTGAAGAAGTAGAGCAGCTCGCCGGCCGAGGCGTGGCCGGAGACGTGCACCTTGGCGTTGCCCTTGTGCACGACCTTGGCGCCCCATCGGGTCAGGCCGTTGATCACCCGGTAGACGGCGTTCTCGTTGCCCGGGATGAGCGAGGAGGCCAGGACGACGGTGTCGCCCTCGACGATGCGGATCTGGTGGTCGCGGTTGGCCATCCGGGACAGCGCCGCCATCGGCTCGCCCTGCGAACCGGTGCAGATCAGCACGACCTCCTTGTCCGGCAGGTCGTCCAGCTGCTTGACGTCCACGACCATGTTGCCGGGGACCTTCAGGTAGCCGAGGTCTCGGGCGATGCCCATGTTGCGGACCATCGAGCGGCCGACGAAGGCGACCTTGCGCTTGTACTCGTGGGCCGCGTCCAGGACCTGCTGGATGCGGTGCACGTGGCTCGCGAAGGAGGCCACGATGATCCGCTTGTCGGCGTTCGCGAAGACGTTCCGCAGCGCCGCCGAGATGTCCCGCTCGTGCGGGATGAAGCCGGGGACCTCGGCGTTGGTGGAGTCCACCAGCAGGAGGTCCATGCCCTCCTCCGCCAGCTTGGCGAAGGTCGGCAGGTCGGTCAGGCGGCCGTCCAGCGGCAGCTGGTCCATCTTGAAGTCGCCGGTGGCCACGACCATGCCGGCCGGGGTGCGGACCGCGACCGCCAGGGCGTCCGGGATGGAGTGGTTGACGGCGATGAACTCGCAGTCGAAGGGGCCGATGCGCTCGCGCTCGCCCTCCTTGACCTCCAGCACGTACGGCCGGATGCGGTGCTCGACGAGCTTGGCCTCGATCAGCGCCAGGGTCAGCTTGGAGCCGATCAGCGGGATGTCCGGGTTCTCCCGCAGGAGGAAGGGGACGGCGCCGATGTGGTCCTCGTGCCCGTGGGTGAGGACGATGCCGTCGACCTTGTCGAGACGGTCCCGGATGTAGCTGAAGTCCGGGAGGATCAGGTCCACGCCGGGCTGCTCGTCCTCGGGGAAGAGGACGCCGCAGTCGATGATCAGGATGCGGTCGCCGTACTCGAGGACCGTCATGTTGCGGCCGATCTCGCCGAGGCCGCCGAGCGGAGTGATGCGGAGGGCGCCCTCCTTCAGTGCCGGGGGCGCGCCGAGCTCGGGGTGCGGGTGGCTCAAAAGACTCTCCTCACGACGCACGCCATATGCCCGGGGTCCTCCCCCTGGAGACATATGGCGCGCGTACTCAGTGTCGTTTTCCTACTGGGTCTGTGCTCTCGCGCCTTCGGACCGGTTCAGCGGCGGACCCTGGGAGGTCCGGCGAGCCGGGGCGCGCACGTCCGTGTCTGTCAAAGGTGTACCCCGCCGGCGGCGAGATCCTGCTTCAATCGCTCGATCTCCTCGGGCGTCGCTCCGACCAGCGGCAGTCGCAGCGGGCCGGCGGGCAGGCCCTGGAGTTCCAGCGCGGCCTTGCCGAGGATCACGCCCTGGGTGCGGAACATACCGCTGAACACCGGGAGCAGGCGCTGGTGGATGCTCGTGGCCTTGACCACATCGCCCGCCAGGAAGGCCTCGATCATCGCCCGCAGGTCCCCGGCCACCACGTGCCCGACGACGCTGACCACGCCGACGGCTCCGACGGACAGCAGCGGCAGGTTGAGGATGTCGTCGCCGGAGTACCAGGCGAGGTCGGAGCGGGCGATCGCCCAGGCCGCGGCGCCGAGGTCGCCCTTGGCGTCCTTGTTGGCGACGATCCGCGGGTGCTCGCCGAGGCGGACCAGCGTCTCGTGGCTCAGCGCGACCCCGCTGCGGCCCGGGATGTCGTACAGCATGACCGGCAGCCCGGTCGCGTCGGCGACGGCGACGTTGTGCCGGTACAGGCCCTCCTGCGGGGGCTTGCTGTAGTACGGCGTGACGACCAGCAGGCCGTTCGCTCCGGCCGCCTCGGCCTGCCGGGCCAGCTCGACGCTGTGGTGGGTGTCGTTGGTCCCGACGCCGGCGACCACGTGGGCGCGGTCCCCGACCGCCTCGACCACGGCGCGGACCAGCTGGGCCTTCTCGGCGTCGCTGGTGGTCGGGGACTCACCGGTGGTGCCGTTGACGACGAGGCCGTCGTTGCCGGAGTCCACGAGGTGCGTGGCGAGGCGCTGGGCGCCGTCGAGGTCGAGCGCGCCGTCGGCGGTGAACGGGGTGACCATGGCGGTCAGGACCCGGCCGAACGGCGTCTGGGGGGTGGAGGTCGGAGCCATGCGTCCAAAGCTACTCGTAGGCGGTGGGGCGTTGCCCATGCCGGTCCAGTGTTCGGACAGGTGTAGCGCGTCGGTGGCGCGGACGTGGGATTCCGGTGCTGCCCGCTCGGGGGTTCGGGCAGCACCGGAATCCGTGTTCACGAATGTAGGGAGCGGCTAGATAAGCCGCAATCCAGACATGCCAGACACTCTGCCCGTATGCCGGTCGTCCCAGGTCAGGGGGCGACCCGGCCGTGCTTCTCGAAGGCCGCATGGGTGAGCGGCATGAGCCGGGCCCACTGCTCCTCCATCTGCTCGGCGACCATCTCGATCTCGCGCTGCGGGAAGGACGGCACCGCCGAGTTCTCCCGCCGGGTGCGCAGCGACAGGAAGTGCATCAGCGAGCGCGAGTTGCAGGTCGCGTACATCGAGGAGAACAGGCCCACCGGCAGTACCGCGCGGGCCACCTCGCGGGCCACTCCGGCGGCCAGCATCTCCTGGTAGCGGGCGTAGGACTCGCGGTACGCGGCCTCCATCGCCCCGGTGGTGGTGCTGTGCTGCTCCGGCGTGCCCTCGTGGAACTCGTACTTGCCGGGGCGGCCCTGCTGGACCAGCTTGCGCTCCTCGCCCGGGACGTAGAAGACGGGCTGCAGCTCGCGGTAGCGGCCGGACTCCTCGTTGTACGACCAGCCGCTGCGGTGCCGGTGGAACTCCCGGAACACGAAGATCGGCGCGCTGATGAAGAAGGTCATCGAGTTGTGCTCGAACGGCGTGCCGTGCCGGTCGCGCATCAGGAAGTTGATCAGGCCCTTGGACTTCTCCGGGTCCTGCTGGAGGGCCTCCAGGGACTGCTCGCCCGCGGTCGAGACCCGGGCCGCCCAGATGACGTCCGAGTCGGCGGCGGCGCTGCGGACCAGCTCCACCGTCACGTCGCTGCGGAAGCTGGGGGCCGTCGGTTCGTCGCTCACGCGTTACTCCTTGCGGGTTCGGTGCTGTGCAGCTTGATGGCGTGCTGCATGGTCTTGCGGGCGCGCGGGGTGTCGCCGGCGTCGGCGTACGCCACGGCGAGGCGGAACCAGACCCGCCAGTCGCCCGGCGCGGCCTGTGCCTCGGCCTGGCGGCGGGCGAACACCGCGTCGGCCGAGGCCCGGTCGATCCGCCCGCCCTTGCTGCGCTTCAGCTCGTCCACCGGCAGGCCGCCCTCGGCCTCCAGTTCGTGGGCCAGCCGCTCGCTGTCCCGGCCGAAGCGGACGGTCTGGCGCAGGAACCAGACGCCGATCACCGGGATCACGAAGGCGCAGATCCCGATGCCGATGCCGAGCGGCTTGCCGGTCGCGATCAGCTGGACGCCTTCGCCCACGCAGACCAGGGCGACCAGCAGCAGCACGCCGGACAGGACGAAGAAACCGGTACGGGAGGTCATCGGGCCCCTCCGGGAGTCGGCTCGGTTCGGATCGACACTGTCACAGGTCCAGGAAGTGTTCGAGGCCGAAGGTCAGCCCCGGCGTCCCGACGACCTTGCGCACGCCCAGCAGGATGCCCGGCATGAAGCTGCTGTGGTGCAGCGAGTCGTGCCGGATGGTGAGCGTCTCACCGGTGTCGCCGAACATCACCTGCTGGTGGGCGAGCAGGCCGCGCAGCCGTACCGCGTGCACCGGCACCCCGTCCACGTCGGCGCCGCGCGCGCCGGGCAGGCTGTGGGTGGTCGGGTCCTGCTGCGGCGGCCGGCCCGCCTCGGCCCGGGCGGCGGCGATCAGCTGGGCGGTGCGGGTCGCGGTGCCGCTGGGCGCGTCGGCCTTGCGGTCGTGGTGCAGCTCGACCACCTCGACCGACTCGAAGTACCGGGCGGCGATCTGGGAGAACTTCATGCCGAGGATGGCGCCGATGGAGAAGTTCGGGGCGATCAGCAGGCCGAGCTCCGGGGCCTCGGCCAGCCGGGCGCGGACGGTGGCGAGCCGCTCGTCCGTCCAGCCGGTGGTGCCGGTGACCACGTGGATGCCGTGGTCCAGGCAGTAGTCCAGGTTGCCCATCACCGAGTCCGGATGGGTCAGCTCGACGGCGACCTGGGCACCGGCCTCGGTCAGCTCCTCCAGCTTCGAGCCGCGGCCGAGGGCGGCCACCAGCTCCAGGTCCGGCGCGGCCTCGACGGCCTTGACCGCCTCGGAGCCGATCCGACCCCTGGCGCCGATCACGGCGACACGCAGCGTCATAGCAAAGTTCCTCTCACCTGGGAATCAGCGGATCAGACCAGCAGATCGGCGAGCTTGGCGGCCCGCTTGTCATTGACCGGGCCGATCAGCGCGAGCGACGGCCGGTGCGCGCCCAGCACATCACGCGCCACCGCGTGGACGTCCTCCAGGGTCACCGCGGCGATCCGCTCCAGCATGTCGTCCACCGACAGGTGGTGCCCGTAGCTGAGCTCGGCCTTGCCGATCCGGTTCATCAGCGAGCCGGTGTCCTCCATGCCGAGCACGGTGGAACCGGAGATCTGGCCGATCGCCCGGTTCAGCTCCTCCTCGGTGATGCCCTCCTCGACCACCTTGGCCAGCTCGGCGCGGCAGATCCGCAGCACCTCCTCGACCCGCTTGGGCTGGCAGCCCGCGTAGATGCCGAACAGGCCGCTGTCCGCGTAGGACGAGGAGTACGAGTAGACCGAGTACGCCAGGCCCCGCTTCTCGCGGACCTCCTGGAACAGCCGGGAGCTCATCCCGCCGCCGAGGGCCGCGTTGAGCACGCCCATCGCCCAGCGGCGCTCGTCGTGCCGCGGCACCCCGGGCACGCCCAGCACCAGGTGGGCCTGCTCGGTGGAGCGGTTGAGCACCTCGACCCGGCCGGCCGTGCGCAGCGCCTTGACGCCGCGGCGGGCCTCCGCGGGGGCCGCGGTGGAGGCCGCCAGCACCGTCGCGAAGGCCTCCTCGACCTGCTTCACCACCTTGCGGTGGTCGAGGTTGCCGGCCGCCGCGACGACCAGCTGCTCGGGCCGGTAGCGGCGGCGGTAGAAGCCGGCGATCTGGTCCCGGGTGAGCGTCCTGATGGTCTCCTGGGTGCCGAGGATCGGGCGGCCGAGCGGGCCGCTGCCGAAGATCACCTTGGCGAACAGGTCGTGCACCACGTCGCCCGGGTCGTCCTCGGCCATCGCCATCTCTTCCAGGATGACGCCGCGCTCGGACTCCACGTCCTCGGGCCGGATCAGCGAGCCGGTGACCATGTCGCAGACCACGTCTATGGCCAGCGGCAGGTCGGTGTCCAGGACCCGGGCGTAGTAGCAGGTGTTCTCCTTCGCGGTGAAGGCGTTCATCTCGCCGCCGACCGCGTCCAGGGCGGCCGAGATGTCCAGCGCGCTGCGCCGCTCGGTGCCCTTGAAGAGCAGGTGCTCCAGGTAGTGGGTGGCGCCGTTGAGCTGCGGGGTCTCGTCCCGCGAGCCGACGCCGACCCAGATGCCGAAGGTGGCGGAGCGCACCGTGGGCAGGGTCTCGGTGACGACCCGAAGGCCGCCGGGGAGGACGGTGCGGCGTACCGTCCCGGCGCCGTCGACGCCCTTGAGCAGGGTCC
Source organism: Kitasatospora sp. NPDC054768 (assembly GCF_053612025.1). Lineage (NCBI taxonomy): Bacteria > Bacillati > Actinomycetota > Actinomycetes > Kitasatosporales > Streptomycetaceae > Kitasatospora > Kitasatospora sp. NPDC054768. Next base: position 11,034 of record NZ_JBSHBN010000183.1, on the reverse strand, counting down.
GGGTGGTGCCGGGACGCTGCATTACCGCCGGGGCCTGCGCCACGGGGGGTACCTCCAGAGGAAACGCACGTGTGGATGGGCACGTACGGACGAACGCGTGGACAACGGGGTGCGGCCCGCACGCCGGGAGGCGTACGGGCCGCGGGGTCAGCTAGCGGCGCTTCACTCGGAAGCGGCCTCGCCGCCCTCCTCGCCCTCGACGACCGGGATCAGGGAGAGCTTGCCGCGCGGGTCGATCTCGGCGATCTCGACCTGGACCTTGGCGCCGACGCCGAGGACGTCCTCGACGTTCTCGACGCGCTTGCCGCCGGCCAGCTTGCGGATCTGCGAGATGTGCAGCAGGCCGTCCTTGCCCGGCATCAGCGATACGAACGCGCCGAACGTCGTGGTCTTGACCACGGTGCCCAGGTAGCGCTCGCCGACCTCCGGCATGGTCGGGTTGGCGATCTGGTTGATCGTGGTGCGGGCGGCCTCGGCGGCCGGGCCGTCGGCGGCACCGATGTAGATGGTGCCGTCGTCCTCGATCGTGATCTCGGCGCCGGTGTCCTCCTGGATCTGGTTGATCATCTTGCCCTTGGGGCCGATGACCTCACCGATCTTGTCCACCGGGATCTTGATGGTGATGATGCGCGGCGCGTTCGGGGACATCTCGTCGGGCGAGTCGATGGCCTCGTTCATCACGTCGAGGATGTGCAGGCGGGCGTCCTTGGCCTGCTTCAGCGCGGCGGCGAGCACCGACGCCGGGATGCCGTTCAGCTTGGTGTCCAGCTGGAGGGCGGTGATGAAGTTGCGGGTACCGGCGACCTTGAAGTCCATGTCGCCGAACGCGTCCTCGGCGCCGAGGATGTCGGTCAGCGTGACGTAGTGGGTCTCGCCGTCGATCTCCTGGGAGATCAGGCCCATGGCGATGCCGGCGACGGCGGCCTTCAGCGGCACACCGGCGTTCAGCAGCGACATGGTCGAGGCGCAGACCGAGCCCATCGAGGTGGAGCCGTTGGAGCTGAGCGCCTCGGAGACCTGCCGGATGGCGTACGGGAACTCCTCGCGGGTCGGCAGCACCGGCAGCAGGGCGCGCTCGGCGAGCGCGCCGTGGCCGATCTCGCGGCGCTTGGGCGAGCCCACGCGGCCGGTCTCACCGACGGAGTACGGCGGGAAGTTGTAGTTGTGCATGTAGCGGCGGCGCGTCTCCGGGGAGAGCGTGTCCAGCTGCTGCTCCATGCGCAGCATGTTCAGCGTGGTGACGCCCAGGATCTGGGTCTCGCCGCGCTCGAACAGGGCCGAGCCGTGCACCCGCGGGATGGCCTCGACCTCGGCGGCCAGGGTGCGGATGTCGGTGACGCCGCGGCCGTCGATGCGGACCTTGTCCTTGATGACGCGCTCGCGGACGATCTTCTTGGTCAGCGCGTTGTAGGCGGCGCTGATCTCCTTCTCGCGGCCCTCGAACTCGGGCAGCAGCTTCTCGGCGGCCAGCGCCTTGACGCGGTCCAGCTCGTTGTTGCGCTCCTGCTTGCCCGGGATGGTCAGGGCCTGGGCGAGCTCGTCCTTGACGGCGGTGCTCAGCGCGGCGAGGACGTCGTCCTGGTAGTCCAGGAAGACCGGGAACTCGCCGGTCGGCTTGGCGGCCTGGGCGGCCAGCTGCGACTGCGCGGCGCACAGGACCTTGATGAACGGCTTCGCGGCCTCCAGGCCGGAGGCGACGATCTCCTCGGTCGGCGCCTCGGCGCCGCCCTCGACCAGCTTGATGGTCTTGTCGGTGGCCTCGGCCTCGACCATCATGATCGCGACGTCGCCGTCCGGCAGGACGCGACCGGCGACGACCATGTCGAAGACGGCCGACTCCAGCTCGCTGTGGGTCGGGAAGGCCACCCACTGGCCGTTGATCAGCGCGACGCGCACGCCACCGATCGGGCCGGAGAACGGCAGGCCCGCCAGCTGGGTGGACGCGGAGGCGGCGTTGATGGCGACCACGTCGTACAGGTGGTCGGGGTTGAGCGCCATCACGGTGACGACGACCTGGACCTCGTTGCGCAGGCCCTTGACGAAGGACGGGCGCAGCGGGCGGTCGATCAGGCGGCAGGTGAGGATCGCGTCCTCGGAGGGCCGGCCCTCGCGACGGAAGAACGAGCCGGGGATACGGCCCGCGGCGTACATCCGCTCCTCGACGTCCACGGTCAGCGGGAAGAAGTCGAAGTGCTCCTTCGGCTGCTTGGACGCGCTGGTGGCCGACAGCACCATGGTGTCGTCGTCCAGGTAGGCCACGGCGGAACCGGCGGCCTGACGGGCCAGACGGCCGGTCTCGAAGCGGATGGTACGGGTGCCGAAGGAACCGTTGTCGATCACGGCCTCGGCGTAGAACACGTTCTCTTCCACCTGGAAGATCTCCTCTTTCGTACGTCTCCGGGAGAGCGTCCCCGCGTACTGCCTGCGGTGGGCCCCGGGCCCTCGCCAGGAGGGCGGCAGTCGGGCCGGTCTTCGATCGAAGCCTCCGGAGTGCCCCGCTCGGTCTGCGGGGGTTCCGACGGCCACTACCGAGGACCGGCGCCTCACGGCTGCCGGGCCGGCTTGGGCGGTCCGCGTCTGGACGCTCTCTCGGATGCGGGCGGCTTCCGTTTGAAGCCTTCGTCCCGCGGGGGGTTCGGGTCCTTCTGCCCGGGTGGCGCGCTGTTTGCGCCATCACCCGGCATGCCCACAACCCTACGGTGCAATCCTCGGCCACCTGGGGAGGTGCGCGCGAGTTGTTATCTGCGGGCGCCGCGGCCCGATCGCCGCGGCATACGCGCGAGGGGCGGCTCCCCGGTGTGGGGAGCCGCCCCGAGCGGCGGTCTTAGCGGGCGCCACCGGCGGCACCGCGGCGGATGCCCAGGCGGTCGACGAGCGTACGGAAGCGCTCGATGTCCTTCTTGGCCAGGTACTGCAGCAGGCGGCGGCGCTGGCCGACCAGGATCAGCAGGCCACGACGCGAGTGGTGGTCGTGCTTGTGGATCTTGAGGTGCTCGGTCAGGTCCGAGATACGACGGGAGAGCATGGCCACCTGGACCTCGGGGGAACCGGTGTCGCCCTCCTTCTGGCCGAACTCGGCGAAGATCTGCTTCTTGACGTCAGAGGCGAGAGCCACTGCAACTCCTTCGGGGTCTACCGAGCGGTCCTGGTCGACAGCACAGGACTCATCGAGAACTCGGTGTCGCGAGCACCGCCGACGCCCTGCGGCCCACGACGGGGCTGCGGACACACGGCTGCGCTCGGAGGCCAAGCGTACCAGTGCCGCCCCACCCGGCCGTCCGGCGGATCCGCGGGCGGCCGGGAGGGCGGCATCGGGGGCCGCGGCGGGCGGCCCGCGGGTCAGCCGGTGGCGCCGCGGACCAGCCGGTAGATGTCCAGGACGGCGAGCGCCAGCGGGACGAGCGAGATCAGGGTGAGGCTGTCCACCAGGTCCAGGATGCGCCCCCAGAACGGGGAGACCCCGAGCCGCGGCACCACCAGGGCGATCGCGGTGAGCAGCGCGGCACCGAAGGCGATCGAGGCGGTCAGCCAGATCGTGCGCAGGTCGAGCTCGGTGGTGGAGCCGGCCGCCCGCAGGAAGAACTGCGGGGTGTGCAGGGAGAGCCCGACGATCAGCAGGCTCAGGCCGAGCAGGCCGGCCACGGTGAGGCTGAGCACCTGCGCGGTGTAGCGGAACAGCCGGGCGCGCAGCATGGTGGTCAGGCCCAGCGCGAGCGCGAGCAGCTCGGGGAAGGTCTCGTCGGTGAAGCCGAGGACGGCGCAGGCGCCGACCACGACCGCGGCGCAGCCGCCGACCAGGCCGACCAGCACCTCGTGGCCGCGGCGGGCCTGGTGCGCGATCCGCTCGTACTGGACGGCCTCGGCGCGCTCGGCCTCCTCGTCGTAGTCGCGGCTGCGGGTGCGGGTCTGGCCGGGGGCGCTGAAGCCGACCGGCAGCCGGGCGAAGCGGGCGGAGAGGCTCGGCAGGAAGCCGACCACGGCGACGGCGGCGACGCCGGTGACGGCGGCGATGTGCCCGGCCGGGGTCTGCGGCAGCAGGACGGCCGCGAAGGTGGCGAGCGCGCCGGCGGTGGAGACCAGGGCGGCGGCGACGAACACCGCGTCCTTCTCCGGCAGCAGGCCGGCCAGCAGCACGGAGACCACCAGGACGGCGACGCAGCCGGCCAGGAACTGGAGCCGGCCGGGGCCGTCCCCCGGGTGGGCGACGGCGATGAGGCCGCTGCCGCCGATCATGGCGTGCGGCAGCGCGCCGAGGCCGAGCGCGACGGCCGCGTGGGCGTCCCGGTAGACCCGGGCGCGCACCCCGGCGAGCGCCGTGAGCACGACGGCGGTGACGCCGGCCAGGACACCGGGCAGGCCGTGCATGTCGTGGCGCAGGTCGGAGAACCAGAGCGCGAAGCCGAGCAGGGTGAGCAGCACCCCGGCGCCGATCAGGCCGAAGCCGCGCATCAGCTCGGCGGTCCAGAACCGGCGGTCGGCCTCGACGGCGCTGGCGATCGCGTCGGCGACGTCGTCGTAGACGGCCGGCGGGAGCGACTCGGCGAACGGGCGCAGCGCCAGCAGGTCACCGTCGCGGACCTGCTGGGCGGCCAGCGGCAGCCCGCTGTCGAGCACCGTGCCGTCGCGGCGGACCAGGTGGAAGCCGGTGGGGGTGCCGTCGGGCTGGCTCTGGTTGGCCAGGCGCAGCACCTCGGGGTAGACGTCCGCGAGCGGGACGTCCTCGGGCAGGGCGACGTCGATCCGGCGGTCCGGGGCGACGACGGTCACCCGGCAGTAGCCCGTCGCGGCGGCGCTCATGCGTCCACCTCGCTGCGCTCGCCCATGAGGGCACCCACCTCGATCCTTCGACGCACTTGGCGCTCCCCCTTGTTGACGGTGCCGAGGCACGGCGGCGCTCGGTGTTGCTGTGGAACCGGCCCGGCCGGGCCGCGAGTTGGCGCGGCGTTACCCTACCCGTTCGGTTCGTGTCCGCTGCCGGTGCGTACCGGGCCCTGGCGGGCGGTGCGGGGGCGACCGTTAGGATCGGCGCCTGCGCAAAGGTACGGGGGCTGCGCTGGGTGGGGCGTCCTCAGCCACCGGATTCCCGTACGGACCGTACGCAATCGCGTGAGGGCTGATACCGAAGTGATCGATCGACGCCGCGGGGTGGATGACACATGGGTGTGATCACGGTCAAGCGACCGGCCAGGGCGTACCCGCCCACCGTGCCGGACGAGCCGGTGGAGCTGGTCAGCCCGCCCGAACTGCCCCGGCAGGGCGGCGAGGACTGGCTGATGAGCATCCTGCCGATGATGGGCATGGGTGGATCGGCGGTGTTCTTCTTCTCGCCGGGGGCCGCGGCGCCGATGAAGATCATGGGCGGTCTGATGATCGCCTCGACGCTCGGCATGGTGCTGGCGCAGATCGTCCGGGCCCGCAAGGGCGGTTCGACCGCGATGGCGGACGAGCGGCGCGACTACCTGAAGTACCTCCAGCAGACCCGCCGCCAGGTGCGCCGCACGGCGGAGCGCCAGCGCGGCGCGCTGCTGTTCCTGAACCCGGCGCCGGACCAGCTCTGGTCGATCGTCGAGGACGGCCGGCGGCTGTGGGAACGGCGGACCGGGGACGGCGACTTCGCGCAGATCCGGGTGGGCCTCGGGCCGGTGCAGCTGTCCACGCCGCTGGTGGCACCGCAGACCGCGCCGATGGACGAGCTGGAGCCGCTGTCGGCGGCCGCGATGCACTCCTTCCTGAAGGCCCACGGCACCCTCCAGGACCTGCCCCTGGCGGTCTCGCTGCGGGCGTTCTACCACATCACGGTGTGCGGGGACCCGGACTCGGTGTACGGGAACGTGCGCGCGATGATCGCCCAGCTGACCACCCTGCACTCGCCGGACGACCTGATGGTCGCGGTCGCGGCCGCGCCCGGTGCGGCCGACGAGTGGGAGTGGACCAAGTGGCTCCCGCACAACCAGCACCGCAAGGAGGCCGACGGCGCGGGCTCGCGCCGGCTGTTCGCGACCGACCTGGGCGACCTGGAGTACCTGCTCCAGGACGAACTGGCCGGCCGCCAGCGCTTCGTGCGGGAGGTGGCGCCGCCGTCCGACCAGCCGCACCTGGTGGTCGTCATGGACGGCGCCGGGGTGCCGCACGAATCGCTGCTGGCGAGCCCGGAGGGCGTGCAGGGCGTGACGGTCATCGAGGTGGTGCCGGGCGAGGTCGACGAGCCCAGCGGGCACCTGATGGTGACGGTCGGCGCCGAGGAGCTGGTGCTGCGCTCGGCCTCCGGCGCGACGTACACCGGCAAGCCCGACCTGCTGTCGGTGTGGCAGTCCGAGGCGCTGGCCCGGCAGTTGGCGCCGTACCGGATCTCGGCCGGCGGGGACGACGAGCCGCTGCTGTCCAACCTCGACTTCACCGACATGATGGGCTCGGGCGACCCGGGCTCCTTCGACGTGGCCCGCAGCTGGCGCCCGCGCGCCCAGCACGAGCGGATGCGGGTGCCGATCGGCGTCGGCGCCAACGGCGAGCACGTCTACCTGGACATCAAGGAGGCCGCGCTGGAGGGCATGGGCCCGCACGGCCTGTGCGTGGGCGCGACCGGTTCCGGCAAGTCGGAGCTGCTGCGCACGCTGGTGCTGGCACTGGCGATGACCCACTCCTCGGAGATCCTGAACTTCGTCCTCGCCGACTTCAAGGGCGGTGCGACCTTCTCCGGCATGGCGGACATGCCGCACACCTCCGCGGTGATCACCAACCTGGAGGGCGAGCTCACCCTGGTCGACCGCATGCGCGACGCGATCGAGGGCGAGCTGCACCGCCGCCAGGAGCTGCTGCGCTCGGCGGGCAACTACGCCAACATCCACGAGTACGAGCGGGCCCGGGCGGCCGGCGCGGCACTGGACCCGCTGCCCTCGCTCGTTCTGATCATCGACGAGTTCTCCGAACTCCTCACCGCCAAGCCCGACTTCATCGAGATGTTCATCCAGATCGGCCGGATCGGCCGCTCGCTGGGCGTGCACCTGCTGCTGGCCTCGCAGCGCCTGGAGGAGGGCAAGCTGCGCGGCCTGGACACCTACCTGTCGTACCGGATCGGTCTGCGCACCTTCTCGGCCGCGGAGTCCCGGGCGGCGATCGGCGTACCGGACGCCTACCACCTGCCGCCGGTGCCGGGCGTCGGCTACCTCAAGTTCGGCGAGGACGTGATGGACCGGTTCAAGGCCGCCTACGTCTCGGGGCCGTACCGGGCGCCGGGGCAGCAGCGGTCGACCGGCGGGCGGCGGGTCAACGCGCGCCCGGTCGAGTTCACCGCGGCCTTCGTGGACCTGCCGGACCCGGTGGAGGAGGAGGTCGCGCCGCCGGCCCCGGAGCAGGACGACGCCCTGGTGGACACCGTGCTGGACGTGTTCGTCCAGCGGATGGCCGGCCAGGGCCCGGCCGCGCACCAGGTGTGGCTGCCGCCGCTGGAAGAGGCGCCGAGCACGGACCACCTGCTGCCGCCGCTGCAGGTCGTGCCGGAGCGCGGACTGACCGCGCCCGGTTACCCGGCGGGCCGGCTGCGGGTGCCGATCGGCATCGTCGACAAGCCGCGCGAGCAGAAGACGGACATCCTGGAGGTCGACTACGCGGGGGCGGCCGGCCACGGCCTGATCGTGGGCGGCCCGCGCTCCGGCAAGTCCACCGTGGTGCGCACCACGGTGGCCTCGTTCGGCCTCACCCACACCCCGCTGGAGGTGCAGTTCTACCTGCTCGACTTCGGTGCGGGCAGCTTCCAGTCGCTCGCCGGGCTGCCGCACGTCGGCGGGGTGGCCGGGCGCCTGGACGTGGACAAGGTGCGCCGGATGGTCTCCGAGGTGCACGGGGTGCTCAACCGGCGCGAGGAGCTGTTCCGGGCCGCCGGGATCGACACCATCGGCACCTACCGGGCCCGCAGGGCGGCCGGCCAGCTGCCGGACGAGGCCTTCGGCGACGTCTTCCTGGTGATCGACGGCTGGAACACCTTCAAGCAGGAGTTCGAGGGTCTGGAGCCGGTGATCGGCGACATCGCCCAGCGCGGCCTCGGCTACGGCGTGCACCTGGTCATCACCGCGGCCCGGTACGCCGAGGTGCGCCCGGCGCTGAAGGACCTGCTGCAGAACCGCACCGAGCTGAAGCTCGGTGACGCGATGGAGTCCGAGGTCGACCGCCGGGTGGCGCAGAACGTCCCGCCGCTGGCCGGGCGCGGCATCACCCCGGAACGGCTGCACTTCCTGTCCGGCCTGCCGCGCCTGGACGGCTCCTCCTCGGTGGACGACCTGCAGACCGGGGTGGCCGGGCTGGTCAGCGCCGTCGACGGGGCCTGGACCGGCCCGCGCGCCCCGCAGGTGCGGATGCTGCCGGCCGTGCTGGACGGCCACTCGCTGCCGAAGGGCTTCGAGCACCCGGAGCGCGGCGTCGCCTTCGGCGTGGACGAGGCGGAGCTGGCGCCGGCCTTCGTCAACTTCGAGACCGACCCGCTGTTCATCGTCTTCGGCGACACCGAGTCCGGTAAGTCGGCGGTGCTGCGGATGCTCATCAAGCAGATCACCGAGCGCTACACCCCGGACCAGGCGGGCATCGTGGTCGGCGACTACCGGCGCGCGCTGCTCGGCACCGTGCCGCCGGAGTACCTGGTGGAGTACGCGGCCGCGCAGCCGGCCATGGCGGCCATCGTCGACATGCTGCGCGGCGCCTGCTCGCGCCGCCTGCCGGGCCCGGACGTGACCGCCGAGCAGCTGCGCAACCGCAGCTGGTACAGCGGCAAGGACATGTTCGTGATCGTCGACGACTACGAGCTGGTCTCGACGAGCTCGGGCAACCCGCTGGCCCCGCTGGCCGAGTTCCTGCCGTTCGCCCGCGACATCGGCCTGCGGGTGATCGTGGCCCGCAGCGCGGGCGGCGCCGGCCGCTCGCTGTACGAGCCGGTGCTGCAGCGGATGCGCGAGCTCGGCGGCCAGGGCGTGATCCTCTCCGGCAACCGGGACGAGGGCGCGCTGCTGGGGACGGTCAAGCCGCAGGCGCTGCCGCCGGGCCGGGGCGTCTACGTGTCACGCCGGGTGACCAGCGGGCAGATGGTCCAGACGGGCTGGCTGCCGGTGGCGTAGCCGCGCCGGCCGTCACGGACGGTGAGCGAAGGGGTCGGACCCGTGGGGTCCGGCCCCTTCGGCGTCCCAGGTTCCGAAACGTTACCTGCCACTTTCCGGGCGGGGGCTGCGGTTCCCGTACCCGGCCGGGGAGTTGCCGGGCGATTCGGGGGCACCTGGCGTGTCGCCGTCCATCCGGAGTGTGGCCTTTGAATCACGCTGCTCCCCCTTTGTTCACCTTCGATTCAATTGCCATATGGCTGAGGTAACAAGTCGGACAAAGCTCGCAATGACCGAAAGTGATCATCGGATCGCATGTCCGTGCCGCTCACCGCAACGGATTCCGAAGCAGTTCCGGCGTTGACGCAATCAATACGCCCAAGGTTCCATGGCGGCCAGGGAGCGACCGGAACCGGACACCGAGCAACCAGCCAGCGGAGGCGATACCGCTCCCACTCCAGCACCGCAGAGCCGATCGGAAGCCACATGACCGACACGCTTCGTCCGCCACAGAACGTAGCCGCCCCGGCGGCCGAGGCGGCCGCGCCCCAGCAGCTCAAGCGCTCGATCGGCGTGGTGGGCGGCACCCTGCTCACGCTGTCCTGCGTCACGCCCGCCTCGACGCTCTTCGTGATCGTGCCGGAACTGTTCTCCAGCATCGGCAGCGCCACCGCGCTGGCCATCGCGATCGGCACCGTGCTCTGCGTCGCGGTCGCGTTCTGCTACTCCGAGCTCGGCACCCTGATCCCCAGCGCCGGCGGCGAGTACGCGATGGTCGGCACCCTCGCCGGACGGCTGATGGGCTGGCTGGTCTTCGTGCTCTCGCTGATCGTGGTGATGATCGTCCCGTCGGTCATCGCCCTCGGCACCGCCGACTACCTCGCCCCCGTCCTGCACCTGGACAAGGCCATGACCGGCGCCGCCGTGATGCTGGCCGCCACCCTGGCCGGCCTGCTCGACCTGCGCGCCAACGCCTGGATCACCGGCATCTTCCTGGTCCTGGAGGTCATCGCGGCCGGCGTGGTCTCGGTGCTCGGCTTCGCCCACACCAACAGCGGGGCCCCCAGCCTGCTGCACGGCGTGGTCACCGGGGACAACGGCGCCACCACCACGGTCAGCGTGGGCGCCATCGTCGGCGCGCTCGGCATCGCCCTGTTCATCACCCAGGGCTTCTCCACCGCGGTCTACCTGTCGGAGGAGCTGGAGAACCCCCGCCGCAACGTCTCGCGCACCGTGCTGTGGACGCTCGGCATCTCCTCGGCCGTCATCCTGGTCCCGGTCGTCGCCATCACCATGGGCGCCCCCGACCTCCAGACCCTGTCCGCCGGCGACATCTCCGGCATGGTCACCGCCTGGAGCAACTCCGCGGTCGGCACCTTCATCAGCCTCTGCGTCGCGCTGGCGATCATCAACGCCGGCATCGTCATGGTCATCCAGAACTCCCGGGTGCTGTTCGCCTCCGCCCGCGACAAGGCCTGGCCGGAGCCGGTCAACAAGGCCTTCGGCACCCTCGGCCGCTTCGGCTCGCCGTGGATCGCCACCCTGGCGGTCGGCCTGCCCGGCGCCGCGCTCTGCTTCGTCAAGGGCGAACTGCTGAGCAACATCACCGGCGTCGCCGTCACCGGGATGTACCTGCTGGTCGCGATCGCCGCGCTGCTCTCCCGCCGCGCCCACCACAAGCACGCCGCCGCCTGGCGGATGCCGCTGTGGCCGGCCGTCCCGGTCGTGCTGATCGCCGTCCTGGTCTACGTCATGACCAAGCTGGACACCGAGCCCCTGCTGTGGACCGGCGGCATCACCGCCGCCGCCACCCTCTACTGGCTGTTCTACCTGCGCCCCCGGCAGGACACCCGCTGGGTGATCAGCCTCCCCGAGGACCAGCAGGACTGACCCCCACCCCTCCCCCACACGGCGGTGCCCCCGGGCCCCCCCCCCCCCCCGGGCCCCCCCCCGC
>NZ_JBSHBN010000182.1:0-17618 GCF_053612025.1 Kitasatospora sp. NPDC054768 | reverse complement strand
GCCGGGCTCCCGCGCGCCCGGGGGCTCAGCCCGGCAGGAGGCCGGTCAGCCCGCCGACCAGCGGGAGGTCCTTGACGCCGCCGCCGGCGCTCAGCGGGCCGGTCAGCGTCCCGGTGCCGACGGCGGGCAGGCCCTGGTCGGGCTGGAGGGCCGCGCCGTTGTTGAGGAAGTCGGCCGAGGAGTTCGCCCACGGGTCCAGCCGCAGGCTCTTGATCGGCGCGATGCCGTAGCCGAGGCCGGTGGTCGTCCCGCCCAGCGCCTGGCCGAGGTCGGTCTTGGTCAGCGTGGCCGGGCCGGCCGGGGCCTCGCCCGGGGCGGTGGCGGCCTGCGCCGAACCGGCGCCGAGCAGCACCGCGGCACCCACGGCGGCGGCCAGTGCGGCCGCGTTCTTCTGCGAAACCATCGTGATCACCCTTCGGTGGATCGGGGATCCCGGACGGCTGTCCGGGGACGCCGAACTGCCCCCCGGCCGACTGGTCGGGGGGCAGGACGGCCGGAACACGTGCCGATCGGGGATCAGCAGTCGTCCGCGGGCTGCGGGTGGGCCTCGACGTTGGCGCAGGCGTTGCCGAAGGCCGGGTTCAGCAGGCCGACCACGTTGATGGAGTTGCCGCACAGGTTGATCGGCACGTGCACCGGGACCTGGATCTGGTTGCCGGAGACGACACCGGGGGAACCGACGGCCGCGCCCTCGGCGCCCGCGCTGGCGGCGGCGGAGCCCGCCGCGCCCAGCACCAGGCCGGCAGCGGCGGCGGAGAGGACGGCGGCCTTCTTCATGTTCTGCATGGGGGGTTGATCTCCTCGATCACACACGGGTGGAGCGTGCCGCGCCCCGGCGCTGCGGGGCGCGGCACGGGCTCGGTGAATCGGCTGTCGCCGGTGCGGCGACCGCGGGTTCAGCCGGCGTTGACGCAGGTGTTGCCGAAGGCCGGGTTCAGCAGGCCGATGATGTCGATGCTGTTGCCGCACAGGTTGATCGGGATGTGGATCGGCACCTGGATCTGGTTGCCGGAGAGCACGCCGGGGGAACCGGCGGCGACGCCCTCGGCGCCCGAGCTGGCGACCGCACCGCCGGCGGCACCGAGCACCAGGCCGCTGGCGGCCAGGGACAGGACGGCGGCCTTCTTGAAGTTGCGCATGTCATTCCTCCGATTTCTGCCCGACGGAATGGGAATGTCGGGAGTCGGGCGAGCGCGAATACTCACCCGAAGGCTTCAGGGATTGCCGTGATTGTCACTCGGTCGGCGCATATCGGCGTGTTCCGCCCATGGCTCGGGCGTGGCCGTGACTGCCGGGTCGCAGTGCCCCCCGAAACGATTCCCGCACGGCCGGGAAAGGCTTCGGACAAAGGCGCGACCAGGTGGAATTCCGGTCGGGCGTTCCGGCACGGGTTGCCGGACGCCGGGTTCTGGGAGGCCCGCCGCGCGGGGGCCGGTGGAGACCGGGTTCCGTCAGGGAGAACGAGGCACCGTGCGGGGGGAAACGGTCCGACCCTCCGATCACCCGAATGCCCGGTCCGCGGCGCCGTTGCGCCGGATGGGTGACAGTGCCGGGACCGTCGCAACCGGTCCGGTGGGGTCTCGTTCTAGATGTCGCACTCCCCGTGCATATCTGTCGAACAGTCAGGAGGCTCGTATGAGCATCAAGAAGACCGCCGCCGTCGGCGCGGCCGTGGTGGGCATCGTGGCCGCCGGCGCCGGTTCCGCGATGGCCAGCTCCGGCGCCCAGGGCGTCGCCGCCGGTTCCCCCGGTGTCGTCTCCGGCAACCAGATCCAGATCCCGGTGCACGTTCCGGTCAACGTCTGCGGCAACACCATCGACATCATCGGCCTGCTGAACCCGGCGTTCGGCAACAAGTGCGCCAACGTGGGCTGAGCCCGCACCCGGTTCGGCCGGTGCGAGCCGCCGTTCCGCGCCTCCCTCCTGGGGCGCGGGGCGGCGGCTCTTCGTTGTGCCGTGAACGTGTCGGTCCGTCGGTTCCCGGCGGTGTCACGAGTCTTGTTGCGTTACTTGTCAGTACCTAGAATGCGAGACCTGCTCACCTTTCCTGCTCCTCTCTTGCTCCGCACCGCTCGGCTCCCCGCCAGGGCGGTCCCCACCCCCGCAAGGAGTCGCGTGTGATCAGGTCACCCCTGCCGGCGGCACGGCGAACGCGTACGGGTGCGTCCCGGTGCGCCGCACTGCTCGCCACCGGAGCCCTCCTCGCCACCCTCGGCCTGGCCGGCGCCCCCGCCGCCCTGGCCGACCCCGCCCCGGCCGCGCCCGCGGCCACCCGTCCGGCCGCGATCGTCGCCCTCGGCGACAGCGCCATCTCCGGGGAGGGCGCCGGCACCGACACCAACGACGGCTACTTCCCGGAGACGGACAGCCCCACCAACTACTGCCACCGCCACCCCAAGTCGGAGATCTTCGTCACCGACATCCCCGGGGTCACCCCGATCGACCTGGCCTGCTCCGGCGCCCAGACCGGCGACCTGGTCAGCGACCCGGAACTGGCCAAGGTCACCGGCCCCGGCAGCGGCGACTTCGGCGAGCCCAAGCAGGACGTCAAGCTGGCCGACACGGCGGCCAAGTACGACGTCAGGATGGTCGTCGTCACCATCGGCGCCAACGACGACTTCGACTTCAGCGGGATCATGATGCACTGCCTGGCGCAGTACTTCCCGATCCCCAAGGACCAGGGCTGCCGGGACACCATCGGCAGCGACGAGATCCGCCGGCGCGCCAAGGGCGTCCAGCCCAAGGTGGTCGCCGCGCTCCAGAACATCCGTCAGACCATGCGCAAGGCCGGCTACGCCGACTCCTCGTACCAGCTGGTCTACCAGTCGTACTTCAACCCGATCACCCCGGACATCCGGCGCAACGACTACCTCGGCAAGGTCGCCGACGGCTGTCCGGCCTTCCCCGAGGACCTCGCCTGGGGCCACAACTGGGTGGTGCCGACACTCAGTGACGCGCTGCGCGGCGCGGCCGAGCAGGTGCCCGGCGTCCGGTACCTGGACCAGCGGCGGGTCGCCTTCGGGCACGAGGTCTGCGCGGAGTGGACGTCCTCCCCGTACGAGTACTCCAACGGGGACGTCATCAACCTCTCCGAGTGGGTGCGCAACGGCTGCGACTCGCAGATCGGCATCCCCGGGCTGTGCATGAACATGGTCCGCCAGTCGTACCACCTGCGGGTGGCCGGCTACCGCGGCGAGGGCGTCTGCCTCGGCCAGTTCTACGCCCGGACCGAGCTGGCGCAGGCGTACTGCACGCTCAACCAGCAGAACACCACCTCGATCCAGCCGCTCACGCCCGGACAGCCGTTCGGGGACGTCCCCGAGGACGGCGCCTGGTACCAGCTGACCAACGCCGCCAGCGGCAACGCGCTCGACCTCACCGGCGGCGGCAGCTACGGCGACTCCACCAACGGGCGGCCCGCGATCACCTATCCGGCCACCGGCGGGCTCAACCAGTCCTTCGTCCTGGAGGCCAAGGCGGGCGGCAGCTACGAGCTCGACTTCAGCGGCAACCGGAACATGTGCCTGGACGCCAACGCCGGCTCCACCGCCCCCGGCACCCGGATCCAGCAGTGGGGCTGCAACGGCGGCGGCAACCAGCACTGGGTGTTCACGCCGGCCGGCGACGGCCGCTACAAGATCGCCGACTCCCAGGACCGCGGCAAGGTCCTGGCCGCCGGCAGCACCCTCGACGCCAAGGGCAACCCGTACGTCGAACTCGCCACCGACACCGGCGCCGCCAACCAGCTCTGGCAGCTCACCAAGCTCGGCATCGTCTACGTCCACGGCTGATCCACCCCGCACGCGCCCAGGCCGTCGCCGCCCCCGACCGGGCGGCGACGGCGTGGTCCTCGGCACGGGTGGCACGGTGCCGGACAGGGCTCCGGGGGCACCAGGGGGCCTCGGTTCGGGGGCGTGCCGTAGGCTCACGGGAAAATCGTTGCGCCGGAGCCGCGCGGACCACGAGCGGGGCGGGGAGTACCCAGACCAGATGAGCACGGCATCGAGCACTGAGTCGTCCAGCACCCAGTCCGGAGCGCCCGCGGCGCCCGGAGCGGAGCCGGTGGAGACCCCCGAGGAACGGACCGGCCGGGAGCCCGGCCGGTTCGGGGCGCTGGTGGACCGCTTCGCGCCCGCGCTGGGCGCGTACGCGGTGGTCAAGGCCATCGGCGTGACCGTCTTCATGCTGCTGCTCTCGCACACCGGCGACTACCTGAACAAGCAGCCGGGCCGCGGCGGCGGCGCCAATCCCTGGGACGTGCTGGGCACCTGGGACGGCGTCTGGTACCAGCGGATCGCCGAGAACGGGTACAACCCGCAGCTGATCCCGCTGCACGGCTTCCCGCTGGCGACCTACTACGAGAACTCGGCCGCCTTCTTCCCGCTCTACCCCTGGCTGATGCGGCTGGTCGGCGCGGTCACCGGGCTCGGCCCGTACGGCTCAGGGATCGTCGTCTCGGTGCTGGCCTCGCTGGTCGCGGCGGCGGGGATCTTCGCGATCGCCGAGCGGCTCGGCGGCTTCCGGGCGGGCGTGATCGCGGCGGTGCTCTGGGGCCTGTTCCCGGGCTCCGGCGTGGAGTGGGCGGTCTACTCGGACTCGCTGTTCGTCGCGCTGTCCGCCTGGGCCTGCTACTGCGTGATGACCCGCCGCTGGCTCGCGGCCGGTGTGCTGACGCTGGTGGCGGGCCTCAACCGGCCGACCGCCGCGGTGCTGATCGCCGCCGTCTCGATCGCCGCGCTGGTCGCGCTGGTCCGCCGCACCGACGGGGTGGCCCGTCCGCTGACCGCGATGCTGATCACGCCCTGGGGCCTGCTCGGCTACGTCGCCTGGGTCGGCTGGAAGATGGGCGACTGGGGCGGCTACTTCAAGCTCCAGCAGGGCGCCTGGAACCGCTACTTCGACGGCGGCTCCTCCACCCTGCGCACGATCAGGGACGTGATCACCGGCCACTGGACCTACTGGCAGGCCAATCCCGTCCCGGACCTGATCGCGATCGGCCTGCTGATCGCCCTGCCCGGGCTGGTGCTGCTGCTGTGGCGCACCCGGCCGCCGCTGGTGCTGTGGGTCTACACCGGGCTCACCATCTTCACCGCGCTGAGCACCAACCAGATCTTCGGCAACATCTCGCGCTACCTGCTGCCCGCCTTCCCGCTCTGCATCGGCCTGGCGGTGGCGCTGCGCCGGGTGCGGCTCTCCTCGCTGGCCTGGCTGCTGGCGATGCCCGTTCTCGCGGCGGGCTGGTACGCGGGCTATGCGCTGTTCGAGTTGGGCATCCCGTAGACCCGGCGTTGGTTGGCTACGGGATCATCCGGGAGCAGACGGGCCGTTGCTAACCTCGGACGTATGACGACGACCCCGCCGCCCGTGCGCCAGATCCGCGACATCTCCGGGCTGATGGACCACGCGAGCCACGTGCTGGCCACCCGGATGGCGGCCGCCTTCACCGAGCTCGGGATCACCCCGCGCGCCTACTGCGTGCTGTTCCACGCGCAGGAGTCCGAACGCACCCAGATCCAGCTGGCCGAGCTGGCGGACCTGGACAAGACGACCATGGTGGTCACCGTCGACGAGCTGGAGAAGGCGGGCCTGGCCGAGCGCCGCCCGTCCGCGACCGACCGGCGGGCCCGGATCGTCTCGGTCACCGAGGCGGGCGAGCGGGCCGTGGTGCAGGGCACCGCGATCGCCGACCGGGTGCACCGCGAACTGCTGGAGGCGCTGCCGCGGCCGGAGCGCGACGTGTTCGTCTCGGCCCTGACCCGCCTGGTGGACGGCCACCTCGCGGAACCGGTCGAGGTCGAGCGCACCGTCCGCCGTGCCCGCCGCTCGCGGGGCTGACGCCCCGACCCCAAGCTGCTCCCGAGATAGATAGTCCCGAACAAAACGATCTGATAGCGTCCTACCCGGTACTCGACGAACCGGGAGAACCGCCATGACCACGCACGCCCCGGCCGCGCCCACGCCGGCCCCCGCCACCGCCCGCTCCCGCACCCTCGCCCTCGCGGTGCTCTGCGCGGGAATGCTGATGATCGTCCTGGACGGCTCGATCGTCACCGTGGCGCTGCCCGCGATCCAGGGCGACCTGCACTTCTCGCCCGCCGGCCTCACCTGGACGGTCAACGCCTACCTGATCGCCTTCGGCGGCCTGCTCCTGCTGGCCGGCCGGCTCGGCGACCTGATCGGCCGCAGGCGGATGTTCGTCGCCGGGCTCACCCTCTTCACCGCCGCCTCGCTGCTCTGCGCCGTCGCCACCGGGCAGCAGGCGCTGATCGCCGCCCGCTTCCTCCAGGGCGTCGGCGGCGCGATGGCCTCCGCCGTCAGCCTCGGCATGATCGTCACGCTCTTCCCCGAGCCGGCCGAGCGCGGCCGGGCGATCGGCGCGTTCAGCTTCGTCGGCGCGGCCGGCGCCTCGATCGGCCAGGTCCTCGGCGGGGTGCTCACCCAGGCGCTCAACTGGCACTGGATCTTCCTGATCAACCTGCCGCTCGGCCTGGCCGCCGTCCTGCTCTCCCTGCGGCTGCTGGAGTCCGACCGCGGCCCCGGCCTGCGGGCCGGCGCCGACGTGCTGGGCGCCGTGCTGATCACCGCCGCCCTGATGCTCGGCATCTACACCATCGTCGGCACCGGCGAGCACGGCTGGACCTCGGCCCGCACCCTGGGCCTCGGCGCGCTCTCGCTCGCGCTGCTGGCCGGCTTCCTGCTCCGGCAGGCCCGGGCCGCCCAACCCCTGCTCCCGCTGCGGATGTTCCGCTCGCGCGACGTCTCCGGCGCCAACGCCGTGCAGGTGCTGACCATCTCCGGGATGTTCGGTTTCCAGATCATGGTCGCGCTCTACCTGCAGCAGGTCCTCGGCTACGGCGCCGCCGCCACCGGCCTGGCGATGCTGCCGGCGGCGGCCGCCATCGGCGCGGTGTCGCTGCTGCTCTCGGCCCGGCTGAGCGCCCGGTTCGGCGAGCGCGCCGTGCTGCTCGCGGGGCTCGCCATGCTGCTCGCCGCGCTCGGACTGCTGGTCCGGCTGCCCGCCGACGCCGACTACGTCGTCCACCTGCTGCCGACCATGCTGCTGATCGCGGGCGGCGGACTGGTGCTGTCCACGCTCGCGGTCCTCGGCATGTCGGGCGCCGGACCGCAGGACGCGGGCACCGCCTCCGGCCTGTTCAACACCACCCAGCAGGTCGGCGGCGCGCTCGGGGTCGCCGTCCTCGGCACCCTCGCGAGCGGCCGCACCGCCGCCCTGTCCGCGGCCGGGCACCCCGCCGCGGACGCCCTGGCCGGCGGCTTCCGCCTCGCCTTCGCGGTCGCCGCCGGACTCCTCGCGGTGGCCCTGCTGCTCGCCGCCACCGTCCTGCGGCCGACCGGGCGTCAGAACTGACGGTCCGCCAACCCGCCCCGCCCCGGCCCGCGTTCGAACAGCGCGCCGGGGCCGGGCGTCACGGCCAGACCAGGCAGTACAGCTGGTGCCCGGCCTCGTGCAGCCGGTTGGCGAAGTCCTGCCACTCGTGCAGCATGCTGTAGATCACGAACGCGTCCCGCGGCCCGCGCCGGTCCGGCACGGTGGACCAGATGAAGGCGGCGGCGCCGAGCTCCGTCTCGTCGGCCTTGCGCAACGGCTCGACGACGTTGTGGGGCAGCTGGACGACGGCGTAGTCGGGGTGCAGCACGACCAGCTCCAGCGGCGGCACCTGGTGCAGCGGCACGCCCTGGATGCCGGTGAGCACCATGGCGCTCATCGTCTCCGGCTTGATCTTGGTGGAGAGGTGGCCGGTGGGGGAGCCGCTGGTCTCCATCAGGTCGCCGAGCCGCCCCAGCGAGCCCAGCTCGCCGGCCTCCAGGCCGAGTCCGCCCGGGCCGAGGGCGGTGGGAACTCTGGCGGCGGTCGCGCGGTCCGGGGCCCCGAAGTACTTGTAGGTCACCCCCACGCGTCCCTCACCCCGCCTCTCACCGCCGCGACGACCACGACCCGTACCCGCTCCCGTACCCCCGCGTGCGGTTTCGGCGGGCCTGCGGGAGCCCCCCGCAGCCTCGTCGTAGCCGTCCTGCGCCTCGGACACTCGGACCATCCTCACCGGAATTCGCCGGAATCGACAGACCCCCGCACATCCGGCGCCCACCGGACGTGCTCCTTACCCGTCATGCGCCGCCGTACCCACTCGCGGTACGCGGCAGTCCTCTCCACACCCCTGCACACAAACCGGAACGCCCGTGCACTCTGTGTACACAGTCTGACTGGTCCCCGGTCCGGTGCAGTCAGCGGCCCCTGCTGTACGGACAACCGTACAGACAACGGTGCCCGGATCATCGTTCCAGATGATCGGGTCGGACATGCAGAGCGTGAGGACACGATTTGAGACCATGTCTTTTGTGAGCTACCCCTACGAAGCCCCCCAGTCCCAGTCGCTGTTCGACCGCGCCTCCGTGGTGACGCCCGGCGGCGTCAACTCCCCGGTGCGCGCCTTCCGCGCGGTCGGCGGCACGCCGCGCTTCATGGTGTCCGGCACCGGCCCCTACCTGACCGACGCCGACGGCCGCGAGTACGTCGACCTGGTGTGCTCGTGGGGTCCGATGATCCTCGGCCACGCGCACCCCGCGGTGATCGACGCCGTCCAGCAGGCCGTCTCCAAGGGCACCTCCTTCGGCACCCCCGGCCAGGGCGAGGTCGAGCTGGCCGAGGAGATCGTCGGCCGGGTCGCCCCGGTCGAGCAGGTCCGCCTGGTCTCCTCCGGCACCGAGGCCACCATGTCCGCGATCCGGCTGGCCCGCGGCTTCACCGGCCGGGCGAAGGTGGTCAAGTTCGCCGGCTGCTACCACGGTCACGTGGACGCGCTGCTGGCCGCCGCCGGTTCCGGCGTGGCCACCTTCGGGCTGCCGGACACCCCGGGCGTCACCGGCGCCCAGGCCGGCGACACCATCGTGCTGCCGTACAACGACCTGGCCGCCGTCGAGCAGGCCTTCGCCGCCCACCCGGGCGAGATCGCCTGCGTGATCACCGAGGCCTCGCCCGGCAACATGGGCGTCGTCCCGCCGCTGCCCGGCTTCAACGGCGGCCTGGCCCGGCTCTGCCGGGAGAACGGCGCGCTGTTCATCTCCGACGAGGTGATGACCGGCTTCCGCGTCTCCAAGGCCGGCTGGTACGGCCTGGAGGCGGCGAACGAGGGCTGGGCGCCGGACCTGCTGACCTTCGGCAAGGTCATGGGCGGCGGCTTCCCGGCCGCGGCCTTCGGCGGCCGCGCCGACGTGATGGCGCACCTGGCCCCGGCCGGCCCGGTCTACCAGGCGGGCACCCTGTCCGGGAACCCGATCGCCACCGCGGCCGGCCTGGCCCAGCTGCGCGGCTGCACCGACGAGGTGTACGCGACGGTGGACAAGGTCGCCGCCGAGGTCTCCGGCCTGGTCACCGACGCGCTCGCCAAGGAGGGCGTGGCCCACCGGCTGCAGACCGCCGGGAACATGTTCTCGGTGTTCTTCACCGAGGCCCCGGTCACCGACTACGACGAGGCCAGGACCCAGGAGGCGTACCGTTTCACCGCCTTCTTCCACGCGATGCTGGCCGCGGGCGTCTACCTGCCGCCGTCCGCCTTCGAGTCCTGGTTCGTCTCGGCGGCCCACGACGAGCGGGCGATCGAGCGGATCGCCGCCGCCCTGCCGGCCGCCGCGCGCGCCGCTGCCGCCGCCACGGCCTGACCCGTCGCGGCCCGAACCCGATTCCCAGGAGTAGTCGAGAAGTGAGCGCCAAAGAGATCACCGTCGTCCACGTGATGCGGCACGGCGAGGTGCACAACCCGGAGGGCGTCCTGTACGGGCGCCTGCCGGACTACCACCTGTCCGAGCTGGGCCGGAAGATGGCCGAGCGGGTCGCCGAGGACCTGGCCGGCCGGGACATCACCCACGTGGTGGCCTCCCCGCTGGAGCGGGCCCAGGAGACCGCCGCGCCGATCGCCGAGGCGCACGGCCTGGACGTCGCGGCGGACGGGCGGCTGATCGAGGCGGAGAACGTCTTCGAGGGCAAGACCTTCGGGGTCGGCGACGGTTCGCTGCGGAACCCGGGCTACTGGAAGTACCTCACCAACCCGTTCAAGCCCTCGTGGGGCGAGCCGTACCTCGACCAGGCGGTGCGGATGATGGGCGCGCTCGGCGCCGCCCGGGACGCCGCGCGCGGGCACGAGGCGGTCTGCGTCAGCCACCAGCTGCCGATCTGGACCCTGCGCTCCTTCGTGGAGCGCCGCCGGCTCTGGCACGACCCGCGCAACCGGCAGTGCTCGCTGGCCTCGCTGACCAGCTTCACCTTCGAGGGCGACAGGATCGTCTCCGTCGGCTACCGCGAGCCGGCCCGCGACCTGCTGCCCGCGCACCTGGTGGGCAAGGGCCGCAAGGGCGACAAGCCGGTGGGCAAGAGCTTCGGCGCCTAGCCTCCGCACCTTCGCCGCCCCGCCTCCGTAAGCGGCGTGTAAGTATGACTTCGGGTCACCTGGCAGATGCCGGGTGACCCGATTTCGTCGCAGGTCAGAGGGGGTGCGACGCGCAAGGCAGGACCCCGGCGAACCGGCCCGGAACTCCATGCGAAACTTTTCACATGTCTGCCATGACGCGCCCCCGTCCTCGTGTCGCCGCAGCAGCCGCCGCCACCGTCGCCGCCGCTGCGCTCGCCCTCACCGGCTGCTCCTCCTCGGGCTCGTCGGGCGGCGGCGAGGGCCAGGTCGGCTTCGTCACGGTCAAGGGCACCAACCTGTCGAAGGCGGAGGCCGGCAAGCGCGGGGACGCGCCGGACATCTCCGGCGAGACGCTGGAGGGCACCGCGGCCAAGCTCTCCGACTACCGGGGCAAGGTCGTCGTGCTGAACGTCTGGGGCTCCTGGTGCGGCCCGTGCCGGGCCGAGGCCAAGAGCCTCCAGAACGTCTCGGAGAAGTACAAGGACCAGGGCGTCCAGTTCCTCGGCATCAACACCCGGGACACCGAGAAGCAGAACGCCGTCCGCTTCGAGCAGGAGCAGGGCGTCACCTACCCGAGCCTCTTCGACCCGGCCGGCACCCAGCTGCTCAAGTTCCCCAAGGGCAGCCTCAACCCGCAGTCCATCCCGACCACCCTGATCGTCGACCGGGACGGCAAGCTGGCCGCCCGCGCCGTCGGCGGCACCACCGAGGACGCGCTGGAGTCGATCCTCCAGCCGGTGGTCGCGGAGCAGAAGCAGTGAGTCTGCCGCCCCTGTACCTCGCCGACGCCACCTCGACCGTCCAGAGCGGCGCGCTGCTGGCCGCCGCCCCGGTCGCGCTGGTGGCGGGGCTGGCGTCGTTCTTCTCGCCGTGCGTGCTGCCGCTGGTCCCCGGCTACCTGTCGTACGTGACCGGCTTCTCCGCCGCCGACCTCGCGGACGCCCGCGGTTCGCGGCGCGGCCGGATGCTGCTCGGCGTGGTGCTGTTCATCCTCGGTTTCACCGCGGTGTTCGTCTCCACCGGCGCCCTGTTCGGCTACTTCGGCCAGGAGCTCCAGGACTACAAGCGGATCATCAGCATCGTGCTGGGCTCGCTCACCGTGGTGATGGGCCTGGCGTTCATGGGCCTGGTGCCCGGGCTGAGCATGCGCGAGGTCCGCTCGCACCGCCGCCCGGCGGTCGGCCTGCTGGGCGCCCCGATGCTCGGGGTGGTGTTCGGCGTCGGCTGGACCCCGTGCATGGGCCCGACCCTGACCGCCGTCCAGAACCTGGCCCTCAACCAGGCCGACGCCCAGCGTGGCGCGCTGCTGACCACCTTCTACTGCCTGGGCCTCGGCGTACCGTTCATCCTGGCCGCGGTGGCCTTCCGCCGGGCGCTGGGCGCCTTCGGCTGGGTCAAGCGGCACTACCCGCTCGTCATGAGGATCGGCGGCGGCATGCTCGTCGCGGTCGGTCTGCTGCTCGTCACCGGGATCTGGGACTCGATGATGAGCCAGCTGCAGTCCTGGACCGCCGACTTCCAGATCGGAATCTGACCGTGAGCAACACCACGACCGAGACCGAGCAGCCGCCGGCGCCGGACGACAGTGCCGCCGAGCGGCTCAGCACCGCCCCGGTCGAGTCCGAAGGCCCGACCGGCATAGGGCCGTTCGGCTGGGCCCGCTGGATGTGGCGCCAGCTGACCTCGATGCGGGTCGCCCTGATCCTGCTGTTCCTGCTGTCGCTGGCCGCCATCCCCGGCTCGCTGATCCCGCAGAACGGGCAGAACCAGTTCAAGGTGCAGACCTGGAAGGCGCAGCACACCACGGTCGCGCCGATCTACGAGAAGCTCCAGCTGTTCGACGTCTACAGCTCGGTCTGGTTCTCCGCGATCTACATCCTGCTGTTCGTCTCGCTGGCCGGCTGCATCGTCCCGCGCACCTGGCAGTTCGTCGGCGTGCTGCGCTCCCGGCCGCCGGCCGCGCCGCGCAACCTGACCCGGATGCCGGTGCACGCGGTCTGGCGCACCGAGGCGGACGCCGACGAGGTGAATGCCGCCGCGCACCGGCTGCTGCGCAAGCGCGGCTTCCGCGCCCACCTGTCCGGCGGCGCGGTCGCGGCCGAGAAGGGCTACCTGCGCGAGGTCGGCAACCTGCTGTTCCACCTGTCGCTGTTCGCGCTGCTCGGCGGCTTCGCCTGGTCCAGCCTGGCCGCCGGCACCGGCGGCAAGCTGATGATCGAGGGCGAGGCCTACTCCAACACCATCACCCAGCTCGACGACTTCACCGGCACCCGGTTCTACGGCAGCCAGGACCTGGACCCCTTCTACCTGAAGCTGGACGGCTTCACCTCGAAGTTCCAGGAGAAGGGCGACCAGATCGGCGCCGCCCGGCAGTTCACCGCGCACGTCGAGTACTCCGAGGGCGGCGACCCGTCCGCGCTGAAGAAGTCGACGATCGAGGTGAACCACCCGCTGGAGGTCGGCGGCAGCAAGGTCTACCTGATCGGCCACGGCTACGCCCCGGTGATCACCCTCAAGAACGGCAAGGGCGACGTCGTCTACCAGGGCGCCGTCCCGTTCCTGCCGCAGGACGGCAACCTGACCTCCACCGGCGTGGTGAAGGCCTCCGACTACGGCGTGGGTCCCGACGGCAACAAGACCCAGATGGGCTTCTCCGGGTTCTTCCTGCCGACCGCCCCGCTGAGCTTCGAGGGCACCGGCCCGGTCTCGCTGTTCCCCGGTGACGCCGCCCCCGAACTGGTGCTGAACGCCTTCGCGGGCGACCTGGGCACCGACTCCGGCCTGCCGCAGAACGTCTACCAGCTCAACACCCGCAAGCTCACCCAGCTGACCCAGGACGGCCAGCCGGCCAAGGCCAGGCTCAAGCCGGGTCAGGGCTGGACCCTCCCCGACGGCTACGGCTCCATCACCTTCGACGGCTACAAGCAGTGGGCCAGCTTCAACATCACGCACCGCCCGGGCAATGAGATCGCCCTGGTCGGCGGCGTGCTGGCGATCCTCGGTCTGATCGGCTCGCTGTTCATCCAGCGCCGCCGGATCTGGGTGCGGGCGGTCGCCCTGCCGGGCGGCGGCACCCAGGTCGAGCTGGCCGGCCTGGCCCGCAGCGAGTCGGCGAAGATCGCCGAGGAGCTGGCGGAGCTCGCGGTCGACCTCCAGGACGACGCCCCGGCCTCCGAGGAGGAGGCCGAGGACGGTGCCGGGGAAGCCGACACCCCGTCCGACGCGACACCCCACGACCCCGAGGCCGAGGCCTCAGCCCCCGCAGTCCCTGCCGACCAGAACTCCAAGGAGTAGACGGTGCAACTCGCCTCGGCGGTCGACCCACAGCTGGCCGACCTCTCCAACAAGCTGATCTATTCGGCGATGGTGGTCTACACGCTCGCCATGTTCGCCCACATGATCGAGTGGACCTTCGGCAGCAAGGGCGCCGTCGCCGTCCGCTCGAAGGTCCAGGCCGGCAGCCTCGGCGAGAGCGTCGCCACGGCCGAGAAGAAGGCCAGGAAGGTCACCGTCACCGTGGCGGGGGCCGGCGGCGGCACCACCACGCTCACCCGCACCGCGGTCGCGGGCGAGGGCGCGACGGTGGTCACCAGCGGGCGCGGCGTCGAGGAGGAGGACGGCCCCGGCGCGGCTGGCACCAACGAGCGGGCCGACCTGGCCGGACGGATCGCCGTCTCGCTCACCGTGCTCGGCGCGGCGCTGCACGCGGGCGGGATCGTCGCCCGCGGCCTCTCGGTCTCGCGCTGGCCGTGGGGCAACATGTACGAGTTCTCCTGCGCCTTCGCCTTCGCCATGACGGCGGCGTACCTGGTGCTGCTGGCCGCGAGGAAGAACGTCCGCTGGCTCGGCCTGCCGGTCGTCCTCGCGGGGCTGCTGACCCTCGGCATCGCCACCACGGTGCTGTACACCGACTCCGAGCAGCTCGTCCCGGCGCTGCACTCGCCGTGGCTGGCGATCCACGTGTCCACCGCGATCTTCTGCGGCGGCGCCTTCTACGCGGCGTTCATCGCGACGCTGCTGTACCTCGGCAAGGACTCCTTCGACAAGCGCATGGCGGCCGGCCTGACCACCGGTCCGCTGGGCACCTCGGCCTCGATCTGGCGCCGGCTGCCCGCCGCGTCGACCTTCGACAAGCTGTCCTACCGGATCAACGCCCTGGTCTTCCCGCTGTGGACCTTCACCATCATCGCGGGCGCGATCTGGGCCGAGGCGGCCTGGGGCAAGTACTGGGAGTGGGACCCGAAGGAGACCTGGTCGTTCATCACCTGGGTCGCCTACGCCTGCTACCTGCACGCCCGCGCGACGGCCGGCTGGAAGGGCCGCAAGGCCGCCTACCTGGCGCTGGCGGCGTTCGCCTGCTGGCTCTTCAACTACTACGGCGTGAACATCTTCGTCACCGGAAAGCACTCCTACGCGGGGATCTGACCGGGGCACACGATGACCCACCGGCCCGGCTCTCTCCCACAGGTAGCCGGGCCGATGTGCAGGGGTAGTGCGTGCCGGCCGCCGGTCGGTGCGAGAGGGAATTGAGGAGGAAATCGCGCAATGGAGTGCGACGAGGTCATGCTGACCGTCCGAATCACCGCCGCCGAGCGCATGCTGCTCCGCAGGCTCGCCCAGGGACACCGGAGCGACGTGTCCGAGGTGGTGTCCGACGCGCTGCTGGACATCATCCCCACGCTCAGCGCACCGGGGGACGCCTACCGGCTGCTGGGCGCGCTGGCCATGCCCGCGCCGTGCGCCCTGACGGTCTGGCTGCCGACCGCGCTGGCCGACCTGCTGGTGCCGGGCGCGGCCCGGATCGCGCAGATCACCGACGTCCGGGTCGAGTCGGCCAGTGCCGCCCTGGGCGCGGCGCTGCGGCTGTGGCTGGCCCAGGACCCGGTCCGGCTGGCGACCAATCTCAGCGTGATGCACGCGGGCCGGCCGGCCGCACTGGTGGCCGCCTGACGGGGACGAGCCCCCGAGGGGGACCAGCCGCCCGTCGGGGGATCAGCTCGCCAGCGGCAGCCGGGTGCCGCCGAGGCCCGGCGCGGCGGGGCGGCCCTCGTAGGCCTCCCGCCGGGCCGGCACCCTCGGGCCCTCGGCCGGCCCGTCCAGGGGTGCGGTGAGCAGCAGGCACTCGGCCGCCGGCCGGCCGTCCTGGACCAGTTGGACCCGTACCGCCAGCCGGCCGTCCGCCGCGGCCGGCCCGGCGGTCGGCCCGGCGGTCGGCTCGGGGACCGCCCGGACGAAGCAGGGCCGGTCCAGCTCGATGTAGCGGTCGAAGGAGGTCACCAGCTCGACCGGCACCACCGGTTCGGGGTGGCGCAGCCGCTGGGCGGCCTGCCGGGCGGCCTCCAGCACCAGCATGCCGGGCACGTGGTCCAGCTCGTGGTCGAACAGCACCGGGTGGGTGGCGTCGGCCCGCAGCAGCCAGGTGTCCGGGGCCAGGGTCGGGCCGAGCACCACGTCGGCGGGCTGCGCGCGGCCGACCAGCTCGGGCGCGGCGGGCGCCGGCAGGAGCGGCGGGGCGGTGCGCCGCGCGGGCCCGCGCAGCCGGGCGTACGAGGCGGGGGAGAGCACCCGCAGCCGGCCGCTGCCGCGGCCGATCGGCCGGCCGTCCCGGGTGACGTCGACGCGGACCCGCAGGGAGACCAGTTCGCCGTGCCGCATCCGGACGTCCTCGCAGCCGACGGTCAGCATCAGCGAGGCGGGGCCGGCGGTGACGGCCAGGCCCGGCAGTCCGGGTTCGTGGAGCGCGTAGGAGAGGTCCTCCATCACGAAGTGGTGGCCGCGCGGCACCCCGAACCCGGCGTGGCCGATCAGCAGTCCGGTCTGCCGGATCGTTTCGGCGAGCAGCACCGGGTCGTGGTAGCGGTCCCCGGGCAGCCGGTAGAAGCCGTGCAGCCGGGGCCACTGGGCGCCGAGCAGGAAGTCGTACGGGCCGGTGGCCTGCCAGCCGGTGAGGAACACCTCGGACACCGAGGCGCGGTGCACCAGGTGCCGGGAGACGGTCCGGTCGTGGAAGTCGTAGCCGGTCGCGGGGCCGTCGTGGAAGTCGAAGCCGCCACCGCTGCCCGGGCCGGGGCGGGCGTACGGGCCGTGCGGGTCCGGCTCTACGATCGATGGCATGACGGGCCCCCGCTTCAGGGTGTCGGTCGGAGCGGCCGCCACGGCCGTCCGAGCAAAACATACATACCACCCGGTTTGTGTTTTGCGACTGGGGGTGCCCGGGCCGCATTCTCCGGCCCGATCACGCTACCTGCCCCGTGGGCTGGGGGAATACCCGTCGAGGGGGTCCCGGACCATCGATGGGGGTCCGTCCCCGCTGGACGGCGGGGGCGAAGCAGGCGCTAGATTAGATACCAACCATGCGGTTTCGGAGGGTGCCGTCCGCATGCGAGCGCCGCCTCCACAGGGGCCGCGCCGACAGCAGCCGGGTGGGGCGGGGATCGCGCCCGGCCGAGTCCGGAGGGGGCCAGTGGTCAAGCAGGAACGGGCCGGGCGGACCCGGCAGGCCGTACTGCTCGCCGCCGCGGAGACCTTCGCGCGCGTGGGCTTCGAGGCCGCCAGCCTGGTCGACATCAGCCGGCGGGCCGGGGTGAGCAAGGGGGCCCTCTACTTCCACTTCGTGTCCAAGCAGGCCCTCGCCGACGGGGTGCGCTGCGCCTCCGGACGGGAGGTCGGCTCGGCCGCGCTGCGCGCGCTGCGGGCCGACGGCCCGGCGCTCCAGGGCCTGATCGACTTCACGCACGAGCTGGCCCGGATGCTGCGCGAGGACGTGGTGGTGCGGGCCGGCGTCCGGCTCGGCCGGCCGGGGCCGCGCCGGGACGGTGCCCAGGAGGGGCCGGACGGCCGGCCCGTTCCGGTGGCCCCCGACGTCGCCTGGCGCAGCCTCACCGCCGTCGTCCACCGGCTGCTGGACCGGGCCGCCGAGGCCGGCGAGCTGTGCCCCGGGGTGGACCGGCGGGCCGCCGCCGAACTGCTCACCGCGGTGGCGGCCGGCCAGGTGCTGCTCGCGGGCGAGGAGACCGGCCGGCCCGGGCCGGAGGCCGTGAGCAGGCTCTGGACGGCGGCGCTGCCGGCCCTGGTGGCGGCGGAGCGGCGGGTGGGCTACCGGGTCTGAGCCGGCCGCCGTGGCCGCCCCGCCCCGGCGGCCCGGTTGCGCCCGGTCGCGCCCGGTCGCGCCCCGTCGCGCCCGGTCGCGCCCCG
>NZ_JBSHBN010000181.1:0-18144 GCF_053612025.1 Kitasatospora sp. NPDC054768 | reverse complement strand
AGTTCCGCGCCATCGCGACCAGGTTCGACAAGCTCGCCGACCGCTACCGCGCCGGAGTCGTCCTGGCCTCCCTAATCCTCTGGCTCCGCGAACCAGCCAGATGATCATTTGTCAGACACGCCTTAGCCCGCAGCGAACCGCCGCCGGCGGGTCCCTGCAGGCGCCGCAGGTTCGCGTGCAGCGCCGGGATCCCGGTCACCAGCCGCCGACGGAAGCGGGCGGCCTTGCCCGTCACCGGCTCGTACCATCCCGCCAGCTGGTGCCAGTGCTCCTCCCGTGTTCCTGCGTCAGGTCGCAGCAGACCCCGCTGCACCAGCTCGTCGGCCGCGGAACCTGCGGTCGCCATCCGGGCCAGGTCGGCAAAACGCGGCTCCAGTTCCACAAGAGCCGTGTGCGCCCGCTCGGCCCCGACCTCCATCTGCCAGGCCGCGTGCGTGGCGTAGTCGACCAGCAGCCCCTTGAGCTCCAGCGCATCCTCAGCACCAAGGTCGAAGCGCTCCCACAGCCTCCCCAGCACCTCCGAGAAGCCCTCCAGCGAGCGGTCGAGGTCGTCGTGACTGACGAACAGAGCGTTCACCAGGGCGCACACGTCCCCGCCGTCGCCCGCCAGCGTCTCCAGTGTCTCGACCACCCGATCCAGGCCCCGCAGCGAGATCTCCCGGCCCACCGCGCCCTGGGCGCGCAGCAGGTGCACGAGCCGCTGCACCCTCCTCCCCGCCGCGGGGGGGGGGGTGGGGGCCCCCCCGGGGGGGCGGCCCCCCGGTGGGCGGGGGGCCCCGCCCCCGCGGCACCGCCGAGGAGCAGTTGGAGCAGGTGGGCTGACCGAGGTCGTTCCCGGCCGGTTACTTGACCGGCAGGGCGATCTTTCCCCAGGAGCCGTTGCTCAGTGCGGAGGTGGCCCAGTACCAGGCGGCCAGCCCGGAGACGGCCGCGATCCAGCCGGCGGCCTTGGCCAGGCCGCCGTAGCCGCCGAAGGTGGCGATGGCGGAGAGCAGCAGGGAGACCGTCAGCAGGCCGTAGACGGCGCGGCCGAGCAGGCCCGAACCCCAGCTCGCGGCGGTGAGGGTGAGGGCGAGCAGGGCCCACAGCAGCAGGAAGAGTCCGGCGGCGTTCTTGCCCGCCCCTGCGGCCGTTGACCAGGTCGCCCAGAAGGCGCCGAGGGTGGTGAAGGCGGTTCCGGTGAAGCCCTCGCCGCCGCGGAGTTGCCAGAGGCCCGCGATGAAGAGGGTGACGCCGCCGAGGATATGGGCGAGGTGGGCCGCGTTCCCGGCTCCGGCGCCGTGCAGGATGCCGGTGGAGAGCAGGCCGTAGGCGAGCAGTGTGAGACCGAGCGCGAGGTAGCCGAGGTTACCCGCGTCGGCTCCGGTGGAGCGGGCGTTCGTTGCCCCGGAAGCGTCGTTGCTCACCGGAGGCTCCTTTCACTCTGGGCGCGCGCAGGGCGCAGTGACGCTGTGGTGTCGTCTCGATGAGTGGATGCGCGCGACCGCGCCGAAGGCGCACGGTTGTGAGTGTGCGCGGGCTGCGGTCGGAAGTGAGGGGCATCGGAAGTGGTGGGCCAGCGGAGAGCCGCTGGTCGTGCCCCCGCCGGAGGGAATCTCCGGTGAGATCGGTCTACCCGACCCCGTTTCGCTTGTACCCTTGTGAATATAACAATTTGTGACTGCGCCAGCACGGCCCAGCACGGCCCAGCACGGCACCGACGCCGCGCCGACACTCGCCAGCATGCGCCGGCCCGCCGGACGCTCAGGTCTTGCGCTGGGTGGGCACCCGGAGGGTCAGGATCGCCATGTCGTCGGACGGCGGCTCCGGGGCGAAGCGTTCGACCGCACGCTGCACCCTCGCCGCGACCGCCCCGGCGGTCAGGCCGGTACAGCCGGTGAGCACCTCGGCGAGGCCGTCGTCGCCCAGCATCCGCCGGCCCTCGCGGCGTTCGGTGACCCCGTCGGTGACACAGAGCAGGACCTCGCCGGGGGCGAGCACCAGGTGCTCGGCGGTGAGGTCGAGGTCCTCCATGACGCCGAGCAGCGGCTGCGGGGTGGCGGCCCGGTCGACCTGGCCGTCGGTGCGCAGCCGCAGCGGCAGCGGGTGGCCGGCGCAGACCAGGGAGAGCTCGGTGCTGCCGTCCGGTCGGGGCGTCAGCTCGCCGTAGAGCAGGGTGAGGAAGCGGCTGCGCGAACCCTCGTCCAGGATGGCCGCGTTGAGCCGGCGCAGCACCTGCGGGGCGTCCAGGCCCTCGCGGGCGAGGAGCCGCAGCGAGTGCCGGGCCAGGCCGGTGACCGAGGCGGCCTCGGGGCCGGTGCCGCAGACGTCGCCGATGGCGAAGCCGTAGGTGCCCTCGCGGATGGTGAACAGGTCGTAGAAGTCGCCGCCGACCTCGTTGCCCTCGCCGGCCGCCTGGTAGTAGACGTCCACCTCGACGCCGGGGATCTCCGGCAGGTCCGGCGGGAGCAGGCTGCGCTGGAGGGCCTGGCTGGTGGCGGTGCGCTCGGAGTAGAGGCGGGAGTTGTCCAGGGCGAGGGCGGCCCGGCGGGAGAGGTCCTCGGCGAGTTCGAGGATCTCCTGGCGGAATCCGACGCCGGCCGGGACCCCGAGCACCAGCAGGCCGATGACGCGGTTGCGGGCGGTCAGTGCGAGGACGACGGTCTCGCCGAGCAGGCCGGCGAGCTCCGGGCTGTCGGCGAGGCCGCCCGCCTCGGCGGACTCTGCGAGGGCCGTCCAGAACCGGACGCCGTGGGCGGGGCCGGCCTCCGGTACGGGCGTCTTGTCGAGCAGGTCGCGCAGCGGGTCGATGCGGTCCTCGTCCTCGTGCAGGACGAAGGCGAGCCTGGCCGGTGAGGAGCGGTCGGCGGTGGTGTAGACGGCACACCAGGAGGCGAGGGTGGGGACGGCCATCTGGGCCATCAGCGCGAGGGTCTGCTCGTGTTCGAGGGTGCCGGCCAGCAGGTCGGAGGCCTCGACCAGGAAGGAGAGCGAGCCTCGGCGCAGCTGTTCGAGCTCGGTCAGCCGGGTGCTCTCGACGGCGAGGGCGACCCGGTCGGCGGCGAACTGCAGGCGCAGCGCGTCCTCGTTGTCGTAGCGGCCGGGCACGGCGGCGGCGATGCCCAGCGAACCGATCAGCCGGCCCTCGACCTTGAGCGGGACGGTGATCAGGGAGCGCATGCCGCTGTCGGAGAGCAGTGGCAGGCCGGTGGGCCGGGCGGAGAGGTCCTCGTGGACGGAGGGCAGCCGGGCGGAGTCGTAGCGGTTGCCGGTGCCGACCGGGAAGCGGGTGTGCCTGCGGTGTCCGGAGGTGAGGCCGGTGGCGGCGCGGACCTCGAACTCGGCCTCGTCGTCGGTGGTGAGCAGCAGGTACGCGGCGTCGCCGTCGAGCAGGTCGCGGGCGCGTTCGACGGTGCGCTGGAGCAGGGTGTCGAGGTCGTCGGTGGCGACCGGGCCGGCCAGCAGGTCGAGCCGGGGGCCGGCCGGGTCGGGGCGCTCGCCGGGCAGGGCCCGGGCGGGGGAGCGCAGCACCGCGCGGTCGGGTTCGAGGACCAGCAGGCAGAGGGTGGAGGGGACACCCTCGGTGTCGCGCAGCCGGACCTGGACGCCGTACACCTCGACCTCCTGGCCGTCCTGGCGGCGGATGCCGTAGCCGCCCTCCCAGCGGGCCATCCGCAGGGTGTCGGTCAGGCCGAGGCCGCGGGCGGGGGACTTGGGCCAGACCGCGAGGTCGGCCCAGGGGCGGCCGAGGACGGCCCCGGCGGGGTACTGGAAGAGCGCCTCGGCGTCCGGGTTCCAGGCCAGCACCCGGCCGTCCTCGTCGAGCTGGACGACGGCGACGCGCACCGGGCCGGGGCCGCTGGGCAGATCGCTGCCGGGGGTCGCGGGAACGGCGTAGCGGGTCCCGGACACGTGTACGGGCAGCGCGAGGCGGAACCAGACGGTCTTGCGTCCGGCCGCGTACTCGACGCCCCACCGCTCCGAGAGGGCGGAGCACATCAGCAGGCCGCGACCGCCCTCGCCGTCCGGGTCGGCGTAGCGGTCGGAGCCGGTGACCGGACCGTCGCCGAGCGAGGGCAGGCCGCGCTCGGGGTGGTGATCGGTGACCTCGATCCGGACGCTCTCCTCCTCGCGCAGGCAGCAGACCTCCGCGGCGGTGCCGGCGTGCACGACGGCGTTGGTGACGAGCTCGCTGACCAGCACGACCGCGTCGTCGACGACCTCGGGCAGGCCCCAGCCGAGCAGCGCGTCCCGGATGAACCCCCGTGCGGCGGCCGCGGACCGGCCGTCGGGATCGAAGGTGGCGGCTGCGCGCGCGGTGACCACGTTGCCACTTCTCCTCTGCTGCTCTTGCCCTGGCTGTCCGGGGTGCGGCGCCGAATCCCCGTGCGCGCCGTCGGGGTGAGCGGCGGCGCTGGGTCGGGTCGTGGCCCGGTGCAGCGCTCCACCCTACTTTCCGCTTGGTTCCCCGTGGGGACGGGGAGTCGAAACAGGCACCTGAGGGTGATTCTGCCCACCTGTTTCGGACGGTGCGGTACGAACCGAGCGCAACCGGCCGTGCACCCGGTGCCGGTGCTGCCAGACTGGGGGGTCCGCGACGGTCGGTGCGAGCAGTACGGTCGTGTGGGTGCCGGCGCGTCGCGGACCGTCGGCACGCAGCCCAGCCGGGCCGGTGCCCGGGTGCGTGCCGCACCGGCACGGTCGGTCACCGGACAGTTCACGATGTGGGAGGGGCCCGTTGAGTTCGGCCACCAAGGACGCAACCGGAACGACGCCGCCCACTGCGCGCGGTGGACGCCCCGGGGCCGTGCCGCGGAACGCGGCCGGCCGACGGGCGCCGGGCCACAATCGTGGCGCGGAGCCCGCCGAGCTGCGCAAGCTGCTGTCGGCGCTGACCGCGATGAGGGACGGCAACTTCCGCCGCCGGCTGACCGTCCCGGGGGACGGGCCGCTGGCCGAGATCGCCGCGGTGTTCAACGAGGTCGCCGAGCGCAACCAGCACCTGACCGGTGAACTGGCGAGGGTCCGGCGCGCGGTGGGCCGCGAGGGCCGGCTGAACGAGCGGCTGGAGACCGGCGCGGGCGAGGGCGCCTGGATGGCGGCGGTCGACAACTGCAACGCGCTGATCGACGACCTGGCCCGCCCGATGGCCGAGGTGGGCCGGGTGCTCACCTCGATCGCCGAGGGCGACCTGGACCAGAAGATGGAGCTGCGCTCGCTGCACAGCAACGGGGTGAGCCACCCGCTGCGCGGCGAGTACCTGAAGATCGGGCGGACCGTCAACGGGCTGGTGGACCAGCTCTCCGAGTTCACCGACGAGGTGACCCGGGTGGCCCGCGAGGTCGGTACCGAGGGCAAGCTCGGCGGCCAGGCCAAGGTCCGCAGCGTGTCCGGCAGTTGGAAGGACCTGGCGGACTCGGTCAACACCATGGCGGGCCGGCTGACCGCCCAGGTGCGCAACATCGCCCAGGTGACCACGGCGGTGGCCAAGGGCGATCTGTCCCGCAAGGTCACCGTCGAGGTGGCCGGCGAGATGCTGGAGCTGAAGAACACCGTCAACACGATGGTCGACCAGCTGAACGGGTTCGCCGCCCAGGTCACCACGGTGGCCCGGGACGTGGGGACGGAGGGCCGGCTCGGTGGGCAGGCCCAGGTGCCGGGCGTGGCCGGGGTCTGGCGGGACCTGACCGACTCGGTGAACTTCATGGCGAACAACCTGACCGGCCAGGTGCGCAACATCGCCCAGGTGACGACCGCGGTCGCCAAGGGCGACCTGTCGCAGAAGATCGAGGTGGACGCGCGCGGCGAGATGCTGGAGCTGAAGAACACCATCAACACGATGGTCGACCAGCTCTCCGGCTTCGCCGAGCAGGTGACCCGGGTGGCCCGTCAGGTGGGCACCGAGGGACGGCTCGGCGGTCAGGCGCAGGTGCCCTGGGCGGCCGGGGTCTGGCGGGACCTGACCGACAACGTCAACTTCATGGCGAACAACCTCACCGATCAGGTGCGCAACATCGCCCAGGTGACGACCGCGGTCGCCAAGGGCGACCTGTCGCAGAAGATCCAGGTGGACGCGCGCGGCGAGATCCTTGAGCTGAAGAACACCATCAACACGATGGTGGACCAGCTGGGCGCCTTCGCGGACGAGGTGACCCGGGTCGCCCGGGACGTGGGCACCGAGGGCATCCTCGGCGGCCAGGCCAGCGTGCCCGGCGTGGCCGGGATCTGGAAGGACCTGACCAACTCCGTCAACCTGATGGCCAACAACCTGACCAGCCAGGTCCGGAACATCGCCGAGGTGACCACGGCGGTGGCGCGCGGCGACGTCTCCAAGAAGATCACCGTCGACGCCCGGGGCGAGATCCTGGAGCTGGTGACGACCGTCAACACGATGGTGGACCAGCTGTCGGCGTTCGCCGACGAGGTGACCCGGGTGGCCCGCGAGGTGGGCACCGAGGGCATCCTGGGCGGCCAGGCCCGGGTGCGAGGGGTGTCGGGCATCTGGAAGGACCTGACCGACAACGTCAACTTCATGGCGTCGAACCTGACCGGGCAGGTGCGCAACATCGCCGAGGTCGCCGGTGCGGTGGCCCGCGGCGACCTCTCCAAGAAGATCGCCATCGACGCCCAGGGCGAGGTGGCGGCGCTCGCCGCGACCCTCAACACCATGGTCGACCAGCTGTCCTCCTTCGCGGTGGAGGTCACCCGGGTGGCCCGCGAGGTCGGCACCGACGGCACCCTGGGCGGCCAGGCCAGCGTGCCGGGCGTGGCCGGCATCTGGAAGGACCTGACCGACAACGTCAACCAGATGGCCAACAACCTCACCGGCCAGGTGCGGAACATCGCGCTGGTGATCACCGCGGTGGCCCGCGGCGACCTCTCGCAGAAGATCGACGTCGACGCGCGCGGCGAGATCCTCCAGCTCAAGACCAACATCAACACCATGGTCGACCAGCTGTCGGCCTTCGCCGACGAGGTGACCCGGGTGGCCCGCGAGGTGGGCACCGACGGGCGGCTCGGCGGCCAGGCCCGGGTGCCCGGCGTGGACGGCACCTGGCAGGACCTCACCGAGTCGGTGAACGAGCTGGCCAACAACCTGACCCGGCAGGTGCGCGCGATCGCCCAGGTCGCCACCGCGGTCACCAGGGGCGACCTGAGCCTGCGGATCGACGTGGACGCCGCGGGCGAGCTCGACGAGCTCAAGGACAACATCAACCAGATGATCGCCAACCTGCGCGAGACCACCCGCACCAACCAGGAGCAGGACTGGCTCAAGACCAACCTGGCCCGGATCTCCGGTCTGCTCCAGGGCCGCCGGGACCTGGAGGCGGTCGCCTCGCTGATCATGACCGAGCTGACCCCGGTGGTCTCCGCCCAGCACGGAGCCTTCTTCCTCGCCCAGCCGGCCGGCCGCACCGCCGAGCTGATCACCGAGGACGACGACGAGAACGACACCGTGCTGCGCCTGATCGGCAGCTACGGCTACCAGCGGCGGGCGATGCCGACCACCTTCCGCCCCGGCGAGTCGCTGATCGGCCAGGCCGCGGTGGAGAAGCGGGCGATCATCCTCAAGGAGGCGCCGCCCGGGTACCTGAAGATCGCCTCCGGGCTCGGCGAGGCCTCCCCGGCCCACATCGTGGTGCTGCCGGTGCTGTTCGAGGGCCGGCTGCTGGGCGTGATCGAACTGGCCACCTTCAGCTCCTTCACCACCGTCGCGCTGGACTTCCTGAACCAGATCGCGGACCTCATCGGCGTCACGGTCAACACCATCAGCGTCAACACCAAGACCGAGGGCCTGCTGCTGGAGTCCCAGCGCCTCACCGCCGAACTCTCGATGCGGTCAGCCGAGTTGGAGGCCCGCCAGGAGGAACTGGAGCGCACCAACGAGGAGTTGCAGGAGAAGGCCGAGCAACTCGCCCAGCAGAACCGCGACATCGAGATCAAGAACGGCGAGATCGAAGAGGCCCGGCAGGTCCTGGAGGAGCGCGCCGAGCAGCTCGCCCTGGCCTCCCGGTACAAGAGCGAGTTCCTCGCCAACATGTCGCACGAGCTGCGCACCCCGCTCAACTCGCTGCTGATCCTGGCCAAGCTGCTCTCCGACAACAACGAGGGCAACCTCTCGCCGAAGCAGGTCGAGTTCGCCGACACCATCCACGGCGCCGGCTCCGACCTGCTCCAGCTGATCAACGACATCCTCGACCTGTCCAAGGTCGAGGCCGGCAAGATGGACGTCCGCCCGGCCCGGATCGCGCTGGTCCAGCTGGTCGACTACGTCGAGGCCACCTTCCAGCCGGTCGCGCTGGACAAGAACCTGGACTTCGCCGTCCGGGTCTCGCCCGCCCTGCCGGTCACCCTGCACACCGACGAGCAGCGGCTCCAGCAGGTGCTGCGCAACCTGATCTCCAACGCGGTGAAGTTCACCGACGCCGGAGCCGTCGACTTCTCGATCCGCCCGGCCGGCCGGGAGGTCCCGCAGGACGTGCGCGAGCGGCTGCTGGAGTCCGGCTCGATCCAGGGCCCGGACGACGAGCTGATCGCCTTCGCGGTCTCCGACACCGGCATCGGCATCCCCGGGAACAAGCTGCGCGAGATCTTCGAGGCGTTCAAGCAGGCCGACGGCACCACCAGCCGCAAGTACGGCGGCACCGGCCTCGGCCTGTCCATCAGCCGCGAGATCGCCCGGCTGCTCGGCGGCGAGATCCACGCCGAGAGCGAGCTGGGCAAGGGCTCGACCTTCACGCTCTACCTGCCGCTGCGCACCGAGGCCCCGGAGGCCGTCGGCGACCCCCGCTCGACCGTGCCGGCCGGCCTGGCGCCGCGCGCCTCGGTCGGGGTGACCCCGGTGGGCCTGCCGGTGCCGGTCGGCGAGAACCCGGCCGACCACTGGGCCCAGGAGGTCCGCGAGCTGGCCGAGGAGCGCCGCCGCGGCGCGGTGGAGCGCCGGCGCAGCGCCGCCCTGGAGAGCGCCGCCGGACCGCGGCCGGTGGAGCCCCTCCAGCCCCGCCCGGTCAACGGCGGCCGGCGCTTCGACGGCCAGCAGGTGCTGATCGTGGACGACGACGTCCGCAACGTGTTCGCCCTCACCAGCGTGCTGGAGCAGCACGGCCTGACCGTCCTGTACGCCGAGAACGGCCGCGAGGGCATCGAGATGCTGGAGCAGCACGAGAACGTGGCGCTGGTCCTGATGGACATCATGATGCCGGAGATGGACGGCTACGCGACCACCGAGGCGATCCGCCGGATGCCCCAGTTCGCGGGCCTGCCGATCATCGCGCTGACCGCCAAGGCGATGAAGGGCGACCGGGAGAAGTCGCTGCAGGCGGGTGCCACCGACCACATCACCAAGCCGGTGGAGACCGACCACCTGCTGTCGGTCATGCGCGAGTGGCTGAACGCGGACCGCGCGTGAACGCGGACCGCGCGTGGTCGCGGGGGGAGGCGTGAAGCCCCGACCGGGCCCCGGGGTTCACGTCGGCCGGTCGGCCGGTTTGCTGGCGGTCGGGCCCGGGAACCGGGTAGGGTCACCGATCGTTGCGAACAGTGACCGGATGGCGACACGCTGCTGAGCGTGCGCCGGAGCACTGGCTGCGCGCCGCCCCGGATCGGGTCACGACGGGGCGATGTGCCGGGCGAGGGGGTGCGGCTAGCATGACCGGGGTAGCGGTGGGCAGTACGCGGGTGCCTGCACCGGGCGGCAGGCAGGCGACAGGAGGGCGAGCCCTGATGCAGAAGGCCAAGATCCTCCTGGTCGACGACCGACCGGAGAACCTGCTGGCGCTGGAGGCGATCCTCTCGGCCCTGGACCAGACACTGGTCCGTGCGGCCTCGGGTGAGGAGGCGCTGAAGGCGCTGCTCACCGACGACTTCGCGGTGATCCTGCTGGACGTCCAGATGCCGGGGATGGACGGCTTCGAGACCGCCGCCCACATCAAGCGCCGCGAGCGCACCCGGGACATCCCGATCATCTTCCTGACCGCGATCAACCACGGCCCGCACCACACCTTCCGCGGCTACGCGGCCGGCGCGGTGGACTACATCTCCAAGCCCTTCGACCCGTGGGTGCTGCGCGCCAAGGTCTCCGTCTTCGTCGACCTGTACGCGAAGAACTGCCAGCTGAAGGAGCAGGCCGCGCTGCTGCGCCTGCAGCTGGAGGAGGGCGGCGACGAGCGGGCCCTCGGCGGGGCGCTGCTGGGTGAGCTGTCCGCGCGGCTGGCGGCGGTCGAGGAGCAGGCGGAGGCGCTCGGCAAGCAGCTGGACGGGGGCGAGGACGCCGGGGTGGCCGCCACCGCGGCACACCTGGAGCGCAAGCTCGCCGGGCTGCGCCGGGCCCTGGACGCGATGCGCCCGGGCAGTTCCTGATCCCCTGCCGGGGTTCACCCGTCCGGGTGGTCCGGTGTGGCGACCGGGTGAATCCCGGTCAGGGTGACGGTGTGTCTGCGACACGTCCCGGCGCCCGGGCTCGGGCACATGTGCAGTGGTCGCCGGCCCCGGTAGGCTGCTGACCCATGGCCACTCGCACGCCCGGGAACGCAGCACGTAAGTCGAGTCCGGGAGCGTCCGGGAAGGCCGCGGCGAAGGCCCCGGGCAAGCCGCCCGCGAAGAAGGCGGCGGCCGGGAAGGCGGCTCCCGCGAAGAAGGCGGCGGCCAAGCCGGCCGCACCCGCGCCGAAGCCGTCCAGATCGGTGCTGATGGGCGCGCTCAACGCCCTGGCCAGCCCGATCGCGGCGATCTTCCGGGGCTTCGGCGACGGCGCCAAGAACCTGCATCCGGACCACCGCAAGGACGGCGTGGGCCTGCTGCTGTTCGCGCTCGCGCTGGTGACCGCGGCCGGCACCTGGTTCAGCCCGCAGGGCTGGCTGGGGGAGGGGGCCACCGCCGTGGTGTCCGGGCTGTTCGGCCGGCTCGACGTGCTGGTGCCGTTCCTGCTGGCCGCGATGGCGATCAGGCTCTGGCGCCACCCGGAGCTGCCGGAGGCCAACGGGCGGATCATGATCGGGCTGAGCGCGCTGCTGGTCGGCGTCCTCGGCCTGGTCCACATCGGCTGCGGCGCGCCCATGATGGGCAGCGGCGCCTCCCGGATAAGGGCGGCCGGCGGAATCATCGGCTGGGCCGCGTCCACCCCGATGATGGCCGCCGCCGGGCCGGCGCTCGCCGTGCCGCTGCTCCTGCTGCTGGCCTTCTTCGGCCTGCTGGTGGTCACCGCCACCCCGATCAACCGGATCGGCGAGCGGGTGCGGGGGATCGGCATACGGCTGGGTGTGGTCGAGCCCGGGCCGGAGGACGAGCGGTGGGGGCGCGCGCCGGAGCGCGAGCTGT
The DNA here is from genome assembly GCF_053612025.1 of Kitasatospora sp. NPDC054768. NCBI lineage: Bacteria > Bacillati > Actinomycetota > Actinomycetes > Kitasatosporales > Streptomycetaceae > Kitasatospora > Kitasatospora sp. NPDC054768. Next base: position 6,849 of record NZ_JBSHBN010000181.1, on the reverse strand, counting down.
CCACCGACCCGCCGGAGGACGCCGACCCCGACGCGCTGCCGTTCACCGTGGACACCGGCGGTGACGACCCCTCGGACGAGGTGGCCGCCCGCCGGCGCCGCCGCCGGCGCAAGCCCGCCGAGGAGCCGGAGGACGCCGAGCGGATCTCCCTGGACAAGGAGCCGCTGGACCCGTACGCCACCCGCGACCTCGCCGCCGGCGCGGCCGCGGACCTGGACGGCGCCCTGGTCTACGGCGTGCCCGCCTCCTCCGCGGTGGCGGACATGATGCACCAGGTGCAGGACCGCACCGCCCCGCCGGAGGAGGCCGCCGTCCCCGCCGCCCGCAGCGGCGGCCCGGGCGCGCCCGAGGAGCACGGCGCGGCGCCGGTGCGGATGGAGCAGCTGCAGTTCGGCGAGGGCGTCACCTACGCCCTGCCCTCGCTCGACCTGCTGGAGCGCGGCGGCCCGGCCAAGGCCCGCAGCGCCCTCAACGACGAGGTGGTCGCCCAGCTCACCGGCACCTTCGCCGAGTTCAAGGTGGACGCCAAGGTCACCGGCTTCACCCGGGGGCCGACGGTCACCCGCTACGAGGTCGAGCTCGGCCCGGCCGTCAAGGTGGAGCGGATCACGGCGCTCGCCAAGAACATCGCGTACGCGGTGGCCAGCCCGGACGTGCGGATCATCAGCCCGATCCCCGGAAAGTCCGCGGTCGGGATCGAGATCCCCAACCGGGACCGCGAGATGGTCAACCTCGGCGACCTGCTGCGCTCGCGCACGGCCGCCGAGGACACCCACCCGATGGTCGTCGGCATGGGCAAGGACGTCGAGGGCCACACCGTGATGGCCAACCTCGCCAAGATGCCGCACATCCTGGTGGCCGGCGCGACCGGTGCGGGCAAGTCCTCCTGCATCAACTGCCTGATCACCTCGATCCTCGCCCGGGCCACCCCGGACGAGGTGCGGATGGTGCTGGTCGACCCCAAGCGGGTCGAGCTGACCGCGTACGAGGGCATCCCGCACCTGATCACGCCGATCATCACCAACCCCAAGAAGGCCGCCGAGGCCCTCCAGTGGGTGGTGCGCGAGATGGACATGCGCTACGACGACCTCGCGGCGTTCGGCTTCCGGCACGTGGACGACTTCAACGCGGCGGTGCGGGCCGGCAAGGTCACCCCGCCGCTCGGCAGCGAGCGCGAGCTGACGCCGTACCCGTACCTGCTGGTGATCGTCGACGAGCTGGCCGACCTGATGATGGTCGCGCCGCGCGACGTCGAGGACTCGGTGGTCCGGATCACCCAGCTGGCCCGCGCGGCCGGCATCCACCTGGTGCTCGCCACCCAGCGGCCCTCGGTGGACGTGGTCACCGGCCTGATCAAGGCCAACGTGCCGTCCCGGCTGGCCTTCGCGACCTCCGCGATGGCCGACTCCCGGGTCATCCTGGACCAGCCCGGCGCGGAGAAGCTGATCGGCAAGGGCGACGCGCTCTTCCTGCCGATGGGCGCCAGCAAGCCGATCCGCATGCAGGGCGCGTTCGTCACCGAGGCGGAGATCGCCAGGGTGGTGCAGCACTGCAAGGACCAGCTGACCGCCGTCTACCGGGACGACGTGACGGTCGGGGGCGGGCCGAAGAAGGAGATCGACGAGGAGATCGGCGACGACCTGGACCTGCTGATCCAGGCGGCCGAGCTGGTGGTCTCCACCCAGTTCGGCTCGACCTCGATGCTCCAGCGCAAGCTCCGGGTCGGCTTCGCGAAGGCGGGCCGGCTGATGGACCTGATGGAGTCGCGCGGGATCGTCGGTCCGAGCGAGGGCTCCAAGGCCCGCGACGTGCTGGTGAAGCCGGACGAGCTGGACGGGGTGCTGATCACCCTTCGGGGCTGACGGGCGGGCCCGGTCGGGGCCCGGCCCGTGTCCTGGGCGAGGTGTCACTCGTTCGGAGGAGGGTAGGCGCCGCGTGGGGAACCGAACGTGCGTACACCGCGTCACACCGCGGAAAGCGGACCCCGGGTTCCCCGCGCGGCCGCGCTGACGGCCCGTCGGCTCGGTGCCGGACCCCGGTCGGACCGGGAGTGCGCATTCGGCCCGTTCCGCTTGAGAAACGATCCGCCCACGCCCCTAGACTGTTCCCCAGCAGGTGGCCATCCGCTCGAAAGGCGTGCCCCGTGACCATCGGCAAGTCCTCCGACCGCGAGAACACCATGCCGTCCCTCGAACCGGCCGACGACGTGGTGCAGGCGGCCGATGCCCCGAGCATCGGTCGGGTGCTGTCCACCGCCCGGATCGACGCGGGGCTCACGGTGGACCAGGTGAGTACCGCCACCCGGGTCCGGGTGCCGATCGTCCATGCCATCGAGGCGGACGACTTCGCCCGCTGCGGCGGCGACTTCTACGCCCGCGGGCACATCCGCCTGATCGCCCGGGTGGTCGGCCTGGACGGCGAGGCCCTGGTCGCCCGGTACGACGCCGCGCACGGCGGCCCGCCCGCCGCCAGGCGCCCGGCGACCCAGCTGATCGACAGCGGCCCGATCAAGGTGCCCCGCCGCGGCCGGCCGAACTGGGCGGCCGCCATGGTCGCCGCGATCGTCGCCGTGGTCGCGCTGATCGGCTTCAACCTGGTCAGCGGCACGGGCGGGCGCGGCAGCACCGGCTCGGCCAGCGCGCCGCTGCCCAGCGGCTCGGGGACCGGCTCGGTGGCCCCCGCCGCCACGCCCGCCGTCCAGCCGCCGGCTCCCGTGCCCAGCGCCGCCGCGATCGCCGCCGTCCCGGCCGACAAGGTCACCGTGAAGCTGGTCGCCGAGGGCACCAGCTGGGTCTCGGCGATGGACGGCAGCGGCAAGTCGCTGTTCCAGAACAACATCAGCAACGGCCAGGACCAGACCTTCACCGACCCCCGGCAGATCAAGCTGGTGCTCGGCAACGGCGGGGCCGTGCACGCGTACGTCAACGGGAAGGACCTCGGCCTCCTCGGCAAGGACGGCCAGGTGGTGCACGTCACGTACACCCCCGGAGACCCGCAGGCTGGCTGACCACAGGGGCCGGACGGCCCGCTGATGATCAGCTGATCCGAGGCGCGCGGACTCCGGGGCCAACGGCACCGGAGCCCGCGCGTTAATCTTGGGCCTATGCCTGAACGCCGTACTGTCGCCCTTGTCACGCTCGGATGCGCCCGCAACGAGGTGGACTCCGAGGAACTCGCCGGGCGACTGGAAGCCGACGGCTGGTTGCTCGTCGACGACGCCGCCGAAGCGGACGTCGCCGTGGTCAACACCTGCGGCTTCGTCGAGGCCGCCAAGAAGGACTCCGTGGACGCCCTGCTGGAGGCCAACGACCTCAAGGGACACGGCCGCACCCAGGCCGTCGTCGCGGTCGGCTGCATGGCCGAGCGGTACGGCAAGGAGCTCGCCGACGCGCTGCCCGAGGCCGACGGCGTGCTCGGCTTCGACGACTACACCAACATCTCCGACCGCCTGCAGACGATCCTCTCCGGCGGCCACCACGCCCCGCACCTGCCGCGCGACCGCCGCAAGCTGCTGCCGGTCAGCCCGGCCGAGCGGCAGTCCGCCGCCGAGGCCGTCGCGCTGCCCGGCCACGGCGCCGAGGCCCCCGCCGAGCCGATCACCGACCTGCCCGACGGCCTCGCCCCCGCCTCCGGCCCGCGCACCCTGCGCAAGCGGCTGGACGACAACCCGGTGGCCTCGGTCAAGCTCGCCTCCGGCTGCGACCGCCGCTGCTCCTTCTGCGCCATCCCGGCCTTCCGCGGCTCCTTCATCTCCCGGCGCCCCTCCGACGTGCTGAACGAGGCCCAGTGGCTGGCCGGGCAGGGCGTGCGCGAGATCGTCCTGGTGAGCGAGAACAACACCTCGTACGGCAAGGACCTCGGCGACATCCGGCTGCTGGAGACGCTGCTCGGCGAGATCGCCGCGATCGAGGGCGTCGAGCGGGTCCGGGTCTCCTACCTCCAGCCGGCCGAGATGCGCCCGGGCCTGATCGACTCGATGACCGGGACCGCCGACGTGGTGCCCTACTTCGACCTGTCCTTCCAGCACTCGGCACCCGCCGTGCTGCGCCGGATGCGCCGCTTCGGCTCCACCGACCAGTTCCTGGAACTGCTGGGGACCATCCGCGGCAAGGCCCCGCAGGCCGGCGCCCGGTCCAACTTCATCGTCGGCTTCCCCGGTGAGACCGAGGAGGACTTCGCCGAGCTGGAGCGCTTCGTCACCCACGCCGGGCTGGACGCGATCGGCGTCTTCGGCTACTCGGACGAGGACGGCACCGAGGCCGCGACCTACGACGGCAAGCTCGCCGAGGACGTGATCGCCGACCGTCTGGACCGGCTGAGCCGGCTGGCCGAGGAGATGACCGCCCAGCGGGCCGAGCAGCGGATCGGCACCGAGGTCGAGGTGCTGATCGAGTCGGTCGAGGACGGCGTGGTCGAGGGCCGCTCCGCGCACCAGGCCCCGGAGACCGACGGCCTGACCACCCTCACCGGCGTCGAGGCGCCCGGGATCGGCCAGTTCTGGCGGGCCAAGGTGGTCGCCAGCGAGGGCGTCGACCTGATCGCCGAGGCGCTGGAGCAGGTGCGACCGCCCAGGACCCCGGGCGCCGAGGTCGCGGGGGCCAAGGTCTCGGGAGTCGGGGAATGACCAAGGGGCCCGTCGCCCCGGCCGCGGCCCACCCGGGCAGACCGGTGGCCGCGGCGGCGTCCGCCCCGGGGGTCTGGAACATCGCCAACGTGCTCACGATGGTCCGGGTGCTGCTGGTGCCGGTCTTCGTGGCCCTGCTGTTCGCCGACGACGGGCACAACCCCAAGTGGCGCGCGGTCGCCTGGGCGGCGTTCGCGATCGCGATGATCACCGACCTGTTCGACGGCGAGCTCGCCCGGCGCAAGGGCCTGGTCACCGACTTCGGCAAGATCGCCGACCCGATCGCCGACAAGGCGATCATGGGCTCGGCGCTGATCGGCCTCTCGGTGCTCGGCGACCTGCCCTGGTGGGTCACCGTGGTGATCCTGGCCCGCGAGCTCGGCATCACGCTGATGCGCTTCTGGGTGATCCGTTACGGCGTCATCCCGGCCAGCCGCGGCGGCAAGCTCAAGACGCTCACCCAGGGCACCGCGGTCGGCATGTACGTGCTGCCGCTGACCGGCTGGCTGGCCACCGGGCGGGCCGTGCTGATGGGCCTGGCGGTACTGCTGACCGTCGGCACCGCGCTGGACTACATCGGACAGGCGCTGCGACTGCGCCGCGAGGGACAGGCCGCGGCCCGGGCCGGCCGCTGAGCGACGGGGGAGACCGGGTGGCGGAGCGGGACGTGGCGCAGCGGGACGCGGCGGAGCGGGACTACGAGCTGGCCGAGCGGGCGCACGCCGCGCTGCGGGCCGAGGGCGGCACGCTGGCGGTCGCCGAATCGCTGACCGGGGGTCTGCTGGCCGCCGCGCTGGTGGACGTCCCCGGGGCGTCCGCGACCTTCCGGGGCTCGGTCACCGCGTACGCGACCGAACTGAAGGCCTCGGTGCTCGGGGTGGACGAGGGCCTGCTGGACGTGTACGGGCCGGTCCATCCGGTGGTGGCCCGGCAGATGGCCGAGGGCGTGCGCGGATTGCTGGGGGCCACGTACGGGCTCGCGACGACCGGGGTGGCCGGGCCCGACCCGCAGGACGGGCGGCCGGTGGGCACGGTGCACCTGGCGGTCGCCGGCCCGGGGGGAACTCTGGTCAGTTCTCCCCTGCTGTCGGGCGGTCGTGCCACAATCCGTCACGGGGCGGTGACCGCGGCGCTGGAGCTGCTGGTCGGTCGGTTCGCACGGTAGGAGTCCGCCGGGCGGGGATCTCCACCGAACCGGGATCCGGCGATCCGGTGCGCGGGTATGGGACAGCTGGAGGATCGTGTTACATCCAACACCCTGGTTGGGCAGAAACCAGGTGGCGAACGAGTTGCGTGACGGTGGCGGGGCGGGTCGCGACGGGTACCACGAAGGGCCCGCGAACCCCGGTGCGACACCGGAACGAGGAGGGGGACGGCCTTGCAGCCCAGAGTGAACACGACCAGGGTCCCCGCACGCGAAGCGGGCAAGGCGGTACGGTGGGGTCGTGACATCTCGATCCGCAGTCCGAGGAGGGAGGCACCGATGATCCTGCTTCGTCGCCTACTGGGCGATGTACTGCGTCGGCAGCGCCAGCGCCAGGGCCGCACACTCCGCGAGGTGTCGGCGGCCGCCAGGGTTTCGCTCGGATACCTCTCCGAGGTCGAGCGGGGACAGAAGGAGGCGTCCTCGGAGCTGCTCTCCGCCATCTGCGACGCACTCGATGTCCGGATGTCCGAGGTCATGCGCGAGGTCAGCGACGAACTGTCGCTCGCCGAACTTGCGGCGATGGCCACCCTCTCCGAAGGTGATCTGCTGAGGCCGGTACTCGAACCGGTTCCGCTGCCCGCCCCCGGCACCGACCGGGCGACCCTGTCGCCCAAGGCCGCCGCGATGGACGTGGTCGCCGCCTGATCCCGGCCTCGACTCCCGGGCGCCCCTGCCCGGGGCGAGCGAAGGGAGGGCGGTCGTGCGAACAGACGCGCAGACGCGCCCGATGGCCCGAATACGGGCCCGGGCGCGGCTGTCCACCCGGGTACGGCGTCCGGTGCGCCGGCTGTTGGTGCTCTCGGCGGCCGGGCTCGCCTGGTGGCTCCTGGTGGTCCGGGGGCAGTTGACCGACGGTGCGGTGCTGGGGCTGCTCGCGGCCGGCGGCTGGGGACTCGGTCTCATCCCGGTCCACGCCGACTGGAACGCGACCGGACCGGCCCGGCGTCCGCGCGCGGCACCGGTGGAGCCGGTGGAGGTACAGCCGCCGCCGACCGGGTGATTCGACGGGGCCGGAGGC
>NZ_JBSHBN010000180.1:0-18508 GCF_053612025.1 Kitasatospora sp. NPDC054768 | reverse complement strand
GGCCGCGGCGTGTGCGGGCCCCGGTCTAGCGCGGGCGGCCCTCCAGGTCGGCCAGGGTCGCGTGCAGCCAGGCGAGTTCGGCCTCGGTGGTGGCGCGGGCGACCAGCAGCAGGCCGCGCCGGAACGGGTCGGCGAACTCCTCGGCGCCCACCGGGCGGTCGCCCTCGTAGAAGAAGCTGGCCGGTTCGGCGAGGAAGGCCAGTCGGCGGCGCAGTACGGCCGCCTGGTCGGCGGGGTCGGCGAGGTGCCGCAGGAAGGCGAGCAGGGTGAACCAGCGGTTCTCGTCGCTGACGTCGAGCGGCTCGGGCTCGCGCAGCCGGTCGAGCAGCGCGGTGCGGCCGGCCTCGGTGAGGTGCAGGGTGTGCCGGGGCGCGGCGGCGCTGCCCGGCTCGGTCTCGCGGACCAGCAGGCCGTCGGTCTCCAGGCGTTTGATCGCGGGGTAGAGCGTGCCGTCGCTGATCGGGCGGACGTGGCCGGTGAGCGCGGCGAGGTGGCGGCGCAGCTCGTAGCCGTGCAGGGGGCGGTCGTACAGGAACCCGAGGATGGCGAGCTTCAGCATGGGGCCACTCTCTCAGATCCTTCCCTCGGGGCATGGGTATCTCACTATCGCTATACCTCGACTTCGATGTATGGTCCTGGTCGTCCGCCGGAGTCCCCGGAGCCGGGAGCCGGCACACCCAGGAGAAGGAGCGAGTGAGCATGCGCGAGGCCCCCGTCACCCCGAACGGCGACCGGATCCGCTGGGTCGAGCTGCCCGGCGCCGAGCCGGCCCGGCTCTACCTGCACGGGCTCGGCGCCACCTCGCCGGCCTACTTCGCGGCCGCCGCCACCCACCCGCTGCTCGCCGGGCGGCGCTCGCTGCTGCTGGACCTGCTCGGCTTCGGCCTCAGCGACCGGCCGACGGACTTCGGCTACACCCTGGAGGAGCACGCGGACGCGGTCGCGGCGGCCGTCGCGGCCGCCGGGACGGCCCGGGTCGAGGTGATCGGCCACAGCATGGGCGGGGCGGTCGCGATCGTCCTCGCCCAGCGGCACCCGCACCTGGTCGAACGGCTGCTCCTGGTGGACGCCAACCTGGACCGGGTCGACCCCGACCGGCGCCACCCCGGCAGCAGCGGCATCGCGGCCTACGCAGAGGAGGAGTTCCTGGCCGGCGGCCGGGACGAAGTCGCCGAGCGGGTCGGGCCGTTCTGGTGGTCCACCATGCGGCTGGCCGGCCCGGAGGCGCTGCACCGCAGCGCCCGCTACCTCGCCCGGGCGACCGAACCGACCATGCGCGAGCTGCTGCTCGGCCTCGACCTCCCGCGCACCTTCCTCCACCCGGCGGCGGACGGCGAGCCGGCGGGTGCCGGGACCCTCCGCGCGGCGGGCGTACGGGTGGTCGCGGTGCCGGACTGCGGGCACAACATCATGCTCGACAACCCGGACGGCTTCGCGGACGCCGCGGCGCGGGCGCTCGGGCAGGGGTGAACGGGGGAGGCGCCGGCCGCCGCCCGTCGTAGGCTGGGGCGGACCGTCCGAGAGGAGCCCGCCCGATGTCCGTCCAGGTCCCGCCCGCGCTGGCCGCGTCCCTGGAGGGCTTCCTCGGCGCCGAGGGGCGCGCCTGGGTGGCCCGACTGCCCACCCTGGCCGGCGAGTTGCTCGACCGCTGGGAGCTGAGCCCGGACGGGCCGGTCGCGCACGGCGTGGTCGGGCTGGTGCTCCCGGTGCTGCGCGCCGACGGGATGCCGGCCGTGCTCAAGCTCCAGCCCGTGGACGAGGAGACGGTGGGCGAACCGCTCGCCCTGCGGGCCTGGGACGGCCGCGGCGCCGTGCGGCTGCTCGACCACGAACCGGCCACCGGCTCCCTGCTGCTGGAGCGGCTGGACCCCGGGCGCTCATTGCTCGACCTGCCCGACGACCTCGCGGCGCTGCGCGTGATCGCCGAGCTGCTCAGGGAATTGACGAAGAGTCAGGCGCCGTCCGGACTGCGGACCCTGGCGGGTGCGGCGAGCGACCTGCTCGACCGGGCCCCGGCGGCCGTCGCGGCCCTCGCCGACCCGGTGGAGCGGCGCCTGCTCGCCGACTGCGCGGCCGCCCTGTGCGAGGTCCGCGCCGACCCCGGCGACCGGCTGCTGCACTGGGACCTGCACTACGGCAATGTGCTGGCCCCGCTCCCGGGCAGCGGCCGGGAGCCCTGGCTGGCCATCGACCCCAAGCCGCTGGCCGGCCACCCCGGCTTCGAGCTGCTCCCGGCGCTGCGCAACCGCTGGGAGGACGTGGTGGCCACCGGGGATGCAACCCGGGCGCTGCGGCGGCGCTTCGACCTGTTGACGGAGGTGCTGGAGCTGGACCGCGAGGTGGCGGCGGCCTGGACGCTCGCCCGGGTGCTGCAGAACGCGGTCTGGGTGGCCGAGGAGGGCGGGGCGGAGCTGGACCCGGCCCAACGTGCCGTCGCCGAGGTGCTGTTGGGGCGCTGACCTGGGAGCCCGCGTGGCTTTCCGCGCCTGCGAGGTACTGCTGCTCGGCGCTCCCGCACGCGCTCCCGCTCGGTGCTTCCGCTCAGTGCTCGCGCAGGGGCGCGAAGCGCACCGGTGTCCCCGGCCTGGCCTGTGCGGCGGCCGCGAGGTCGCCGGCCGGCACGACGCCGATCACCGGGTAGCCGCCGGTGGTCGGGTGGTCGGCCAGGAACACCACCGGCTGCCCGTCCGGCGGAATCTGAACGGCGCCCAACACCATGCCCTCGCTGGGCAGTTCGCCGTCCCTGGCGCGGGCGACCGGCGGGCCCTCGGTGCGCAGCCCGACCCGGTTGCCGGTCGGGGAGACCAGGTACCGGTCGCGGCCGAGACGGGCCACCGCCTCCGGGTCGAACCAGTCCGCGCGCGGTCCGAGCCGCAGCCGCAGCACCAGCTCGGCCGGGGGACCGGGCAGCGGCACCAGTTCGGGCCTGGCCCGGTACGGCGGCGGGGCGCCCACCGGCAGCCGGTCCCCGGCGGCCAGCGGGGCCGGCCCGAGCCCGGAGAGCAGGTCCGCCGAGCGGCTGCCGAGCACCGGCGGGACGGCGATCCCGCCCGCCACCGCCAGGTAGCCGCGCACCCCGGCCGTCGCCGCCCCCACCTCGACCAGCGCCCCGGCCGGCACCACCACCGGCGCGCCCCAGGCGGCCGGCCGGCCGTCCACCCGGACGGGCGAGGGCGCACCGGTGACGGCGACCAGCGCCGTTCCGACGGCCCGCAGCGCGACCCCGCCGAGCGTGGTCTCCAGCCCGGCGGCCCCGGGCTCGTTGCCCACCAGCCGGTTGGCCGCCCGCAGCGCCGGCTCGTCCAGTGCCCCGGCCCTCGGCACCCCGAGGTGGGCGACCCCGCGCCGCCCGAGGTCCTGGACCGTGGTCAGCGGCCCCGGCCGCTCCACCACCAGTTCGTTCAACTCCGGCTCCCCTCAGGCCCGTTCCGCCGTGAAGCGGACCCGGGTGCCCGGCGCCAGCAGGGCCGGGGGCTCGCGGTCGGTGTCCCAGAGGGTGAGCGCCGTCCGGCCGATCAGCTGCCAGCCGCCGGGGGAGGGGTGCGGGTAGACGCCGGTGTACGGGCCGGCCAGGGCGACCGAGCCGGCCGGGACGGAGCTGCGCGGGGTGGCTCGGCGCGGCACCTCGTAGCGCGCCGGGAGGCCGGTGAGGTAGCCGAAGCCGGGGGCGAAGCCGCAGAACGCGACGACGTACTCGGATCCGGTGTGGATCCGGACGGCGGCCTCCTCGGACACCCCCCACAGTGCGGCGACCTCGGCCAGGTCGGCGCCGTCGTACACGGTCGGGACCTCCAGCAGTGGCCCGCGCGCCGCCCCGGCCGTCGCCGGACGGGCGGTGCGCAGCAGCGCCGCCACCGCGCCGACGTCCGCGACGCCGTCCAGCAGCAGGGTGCGCGCGGCCGGTACCAGCTCTTCCACCGCGCCGAGCGCCCCGGCCTCCCGGCGCTCGCTCAGCCAGCCGTACAGCGCCGCCACCTCGGCCGTCCCGGGCAGCTCGACCAGGAGTGCCCGCTCGCCGACCCGGCGCATCGTCCCCGCCGTCGCGTCGAGGCCGGGTACGCGAGGGGCTGTCACGTGAACGCCTCCACCCGGACCCCGGCGGAGGCCAGGGCGCCGCGGACCCGCCAGGCGAGCTGGGCGGCGCCGGGGGTGTCGCCGTGGACGCACAGTGAGCGGGCCTCGACGGCGATCCGCTCGCCACCGGCGGCCTCCACCGTGCCGTCCCGGGCGATGGCGACGGCGCGGGTGATCACCGACTCGGGGTCGTGCACCACCGCGTCCGGCTCGCGGCGCGGGACGAGGGTGCCGGTGCGGGTGTACGCGCGGTCGGCGAAGGCCTCGGCGACCACCGGGAGCCCGACGCCCTCGGCCACCTCGAGCAGCAGCGAGCCCGGCAGGCCGAGCACGGGCAGCGGGCCGTCGCAGACCGCGCCCGCCCGCAGCACGCCGGCCACCACGGCCTCGGCCTGCTCGGAGTCGCCGACCACCCGGTTGTAGAGGGCGCCGTGCGGTTTGACGTAGGAGACCTTGGAACCGGCCGCGCGGGCGAACACCTGGAGGGCGCCGATCTGGTACGCGATCTCGTCGGCGAGCTCCTCCGGGGGCACGTCCATCGCGCGGCGGCCGAAGCCGGCCAGGTCGCGGTAGGAGACCTGGGCGCCGATCCGGACGCCGCGCTCGGCCGCCAGGGCGCAGACCCGGCGCATCGTCGACGGGTCCCCGGCGTGGAACCCGCAGGCGACGTTGGCGCTGGTCACCACGGACAGCAGGGCCTCGTCGTCGGTCAGGGTCCAGCGTCCGAACCCCTCGCCGAGGTCCGCATTGAGATCGATCACCGCATCGGCCACGCCCGTCCGCCTCCCAGCAGCTGTTGAGCCAGATGGTAGGGCCTGCGGATGAAGGCCGTTGCCCGTGACCCGGAGCCCCGCGGGTGCCGCGGCGTGTGCCCGGGGTCGCACGCCCCGGGGCGGCGCCTCACGGGGTCGCGCCGGGGCGCGAGCGGGCGCGGACCGCCCGGACTCAGCCGGTGGTCACCGGTGCGCGGAAGGCGCGCTCCAGTGGACGCAGCGCCCGCAGCACGATCAGCAGCGGCACGACGCCGAGGACCCCGAACGACATGTCGACGAATCGCCAGGCCAGTGGAATCCCGCGCAGCGGCCCGCAGATCAGTGCCAGCGGGATGACGGCCCCGCAGGCGAGCACGGCCCAGCGGATCACCCAGATGTTGCGGACCGGATCCTTGAGCGGCCCCCAGAAGGCGGCGGCGATCACCAGGTGGGCGAAGGCCAGCCAGTCGGTGCCGTAGGCCAGGAAGGGGTAGCGCCCGTTGGTCTCGGCGAGGCCGGTGTGGACCCGTTCGAGCCAGGCCGCCGCTGCGGGGAGGCGGTCGCTCAGCGGGGCGGCCGGCCCGGAGGCGAAGTCGACCAGCCAGCGGGTCTCGGTCTCCAGGGGGAACGCGGTCAGACCGCTGAGCACCAGGCAGACCAGGAAGAGCCAGAGCCACCGTCGGACCTTGCGAAGGATGACCGCGGAGTCGCCGTCCATTTCGCCCACCTCCATGCCGAGCATGCCGAAGTGCAGGCGGAGCCTCGTCCGACCTGCGCGGAACCGACTCTAGACCTATTTTTTGAACGTGTTCAACTCGCATGGTGGATGGGGTGGGGCAGGGGCGGCCGGGGCCGCCCCGGAACGCAGCGGTGCCCGGGCTCCGTGGAGCCCGGGCACCGGTGGCGGGCGGAACGCCGCCCGCGGCCGTTACGCCGTGTAGGTGTACGTCACGGGAGCGCTGGTCCCGCCCGCCGTGGTGACGGTGACGCCCACCGCCCCGGGCTGGGCGCCCGCCGGGGCCGTGGCCGTGCAGAAGGACGGGCCGCAGGAGACGTGCGTGGCCGGCACTCCGCCGAAGGCCACCGTCCCGTACGCCAGGTTGCTGCCGATCACGTTCACCCTGGCCCCGCCGGCGGTCGGACCGGACGCGGGGGACAGGCTGCTGACCGCCGGGGCGGCCGGGGCCGGCGGCGGGGCGCCGGTGTAGTCGAAGGCGGCCGGGGCCGCGGCGGTGCCGCCGGGCGTCACCACGGTGACCGGGGCGCTGCCCGAGCCGCCCGGGGTGGTCACCGTGCAGGAGGTGTCGGTGCAGCTGCCGGGCGCCGGGACGCCGCCGACCAGCACCATGCCGTTGGCCAGGTCGGTGCCGCCGACGGTCACCGCGGTGCCGCCCGCGCCGGGGCCGGTGGTGGTGCCGAGGCCGGTGACGGCCGGGGCGGCCTGGACGGTCGCCGGCAGGAGGCTCCGGGTGCCGAGGTCGTAGCGGGAGATGTGGCCGGTCGGGTCGGTGTCGTTGGGGTTGGCGGCCGTCACCGTGATCACGCCGGCGATCGGCACGCCGGGCGTGGTGCGCAGGCTGAGCTTCATGAACTCGTACTTCCCGACCACCCGGGTGCCGTTCAGCACGGCCTCCAGGTGGCGGCCGTCGGGGGAGAGGGTCGAGCTGAAGGTGTAGTCGTACGGCGTGGAGTAGAACATCGCGCCGTCGGTGGTGACGCCGGGCGGCAGGTCGACGGTGAAGTGCGTCGGGCCGGTCAGGTCCGCGGTGCCGGACGAGGTCCAGCCCGCCGACATGTTCCCGGTGGTGAAGAACCCGCCGGGGTAGTTCCCGCTCTGCGACACGGTCACGTGCTGGGCGGAGGTCGACGTCGTCGCGGCCAGGGCGGCCGGGGCGGCCGCGGCGGCGGTGGCACCGGTGACGAGGGCTGCGCCGGTGGCGAGGGTGGTCACGGACAGCGCGGCGGCGAGGCCCGCTTTGGCCAGTCGGGTGATCATAGGTCGATCATCACCGAACAAGCGCGCCCTCCTCACGCTTTTCTCGAATGCCGGTTCGGGAATGGCGGGATCTCGTCGAAATCACGTTCTGAATCCGTCACCCGTACCGTCGTCCACCTGCCGCTCCGCCCGCCCGCAAGGTCCGTTTCGGTCGATGTCGGTGCGAACCTCTAATCTTGTCCTCCGTGACCGTCATCGCAGACCCGCTCACCGAGCCCGGCCTCCGCCCGCCCGCCGGCCCGGCCGCCGCGCGCCCCGCGCCCGGCCCCGCCGCCGACGAGGGCCTGGCCCGCCGGCTCAAGGCGCTGGCCTGCACCGCCCCGCTGCACGACCTGGACAACCGCAAGGTCAACCTGGCCGGCGAGTACGGCGGCTACGCGATGGCCGAGGTCGGGCTCGCCGCGATCGACCTGGTCACCCTGAACATGGACTTCGACACCGGGGCCGACCGCGACATAGTGCTCGCCCGCCTGCTGCCCCGGGTCGCCGTCCAGGCCACCGGCCGCCCCGCCGCCGAGCACGAGCGGGTCGCCCGCTGGGTGCTGGAGTCGCTGATCAACGTCGGCAGCGTGGACCGCGGCTTCCGCGCCGTCTACGGCACCTTCGGCGCGGACGGCGAGTACGTCCGCCGGGACTACGACTTCAAGCTGATCGAGGAGGTCCCCGGCCCGGACGGCGGCGTCTACCTGCGCACCACCGACGAGGCGGTCAACGTCCTGGTCGGCGCGCTCGACACCGACGTCACCTCGGCCCAGATCGCCGCCGAGGTCAAGCTGGAGGTGCTGATCCGCCGCGGCCGCCTGGCCGACGCCCAGCTCGCCGCCGAGCAGGCCCGCTACCGCACCGTCCAGTACGCCGAGACGCTGCGCCGCGCCCTGGACGCCACCCGCCGCAACGTCCGCGCCGTCGACTGGATGCGCGCCGTCCCCGACCTCATCGCGGAGGCGCTGGACCACATCGCGGACCGCTACCGGCACGAGAACGCGATTCTCACCAACATCCGCAAGGCCCGCGACGAGGCCGAGGACCCGGAGCACAAGCGCCGCGCCGCCGAGCTGGTCGACATCGTCAAGGACTGCATCCGCCGCCACACCCAGCTCCAGACCCGCCTGCTGGAGGCCGGCCCGCTGTTCCGCGCCGAGCAGGACCGGCAGGCGTTCGCCACCCCCGGCGCCCGCAGCGGCATCGACCTCTACGGGCAGCTGCTCGCCCCCGTGCTGCGGCTGCCGGTGGAGCAGGCCGTCCGCCCCACCGGCGCCTTCTTCGCCCGTGGCGCCGGTCTGCGCACCCCGGTCTCGGTCCGGGTCTCCGATCTGGTCGACCTGCTGCTCACCCCGCCGGTCGAACGCGAGCACCTCGGCGCCGAGCTGCCCGACCCCGACCTGGTCGCCACCCCGGACGACAGCCGGTTCTCCGAGGCCCAGCTGGAGTCCGCGATGGTCCTGCTCGACCTGCCCCCGGACGCCCCCCGCCGGCTCTCCGGCCTGCTCGCCGACGCCCGCAAGCAGGACCCGGACCTGCCGTACCTGCTGGCCCTGCTCGCCGTGCACGCCGCCAGCCCGCCGGTCGGCACCGCCTACCGCCAGGGCGAGGAGCGGCTGCTGTTCGCCGTGGACGACGGCACCCCGCTGCACGACCCGGAGTTCGGCGGCGCCGACCTGATCGTCGGCAGCGCCCTGCTCGACGCGGTCGGCATGGCCGCCGACCGCAAGGACGCCGGCTGACCGGCCGGGAGGCACACCTTGCCGGGATCAACCTTGACGAACCGTAACCACCGCGCCACCCCCGAGGAGCACCGCCCGTGACGACCCACCACGACACGTCCTGGGCGACCGAGAGCGAACCCGCGGCCCCCGCGCCGATCACCCCGGCCGACGTCGCGGACGCCGCCCGGCTGGTCTCCTTCGGCCTCCAGGCCAAGCTGCTGCCCGCCCGGGACGCCGAGTACGCCGAGCTGGTGCGCCGCCACCGCGAGGACCCGCCGTTCGCCCGGCTCGCCGACGCCGTCGCCACCGGCATGGGCCTGGTCGTCCTGGAGGTCTCCCCGCGGGCCGGCATGGCCGTGGCCGCCGCCGAGGACTCGCTGTTCGCCGTCCGGATGGGCGACTACTCGCGCCGCGCCGCCTCCGAGTCCACCGACCGCTTCCTGCACGGCCTGGCCCACCTGGCCGTCGCCGCGATGGCCTTCCCCCGCCCCGAGGACCTCGCCGACGACGGCTACCTCGGCCGGATCACCGTCAACGGCGTCGACTCCTTCGTGCGCCAGGCCTGCCGCCGCCTGGAGGAGCAGGCCGACGCCGAGGGCGCCAACACCGACCCGGCCTCCGACGCCCCCGGCCTGGAGGCGGCCTGGCGGGTCTGGGCCCGGCGCACCGCCACCGGCGCCACCAAGGACGCCCGCCGGCTCTCCGGCTCCACCATCGGCATCGTCGCCAAGGCCGTGCTGTTCCTGGTCGACTCCGGCTTCCTCCAGAAGGTCTCCGACGACTCCGGCGGCACCTACCGCACCACCGCCCGCTACCAGCTCCAGGTGCGCGACCTGGCGGGCAGCGCGGCCATGGCCGAACTGCTCGACCTCGGCATCGTCCCGGTCTCCGACGGCACCGCCAGCCTGCTGCCGCCGGACACCGGCGACGAACTGGTCGCCGACGCTGGCCTGCCGTTCCACTCGCTCTGAACCCCGGCCCCGGCCCACCCGCCCCGAACCGGCCCGCCGCCCACCCCTCACGCCACGCAAGCCACGGAGAACCGCCGCACATGTACGAGCTCAACCGGGTCCGCCTCTACTCGATCGGACCGGCCGGCGCCCGCTACGCCGACACGGTGCTCGACCTGCGCGGCGTCGGCGAGCCGGTCGCCGACCCGGCCCCGCAGCAGATCGGCCTGTTCGGCGAGGACACCGACGGCCCGGTCCGCCGCCCCGCCCCCGCCGGCGTGCTCTTCCTGGAGAACGGCGGCGGCAAGTCGGTCCTGCTCAAGCTGATCTTCTCGGTCATGCTCCCCGGCCACCGCAACACCCTCGGCGGCGCCAGCTCCGGCGTGCTGCGCAAGTTCCTGCTCGCCGACGACTGCGGCCACGTCGCCCTGGAGTGGCAGCACACCGTCACGGGCGAGCTGATCGTGGTCGGCAAGGTCAGCGAGTGGCGCGGCCGCCAGGTCTCCTCCGACCCGCGCAAGTTCGCCGAGACCTGGTACTCCTTCCGCCCCGGCGCCGGCCTGACCCTCGACTCGCTGCCGGTCGCCGAACGGGTCAGCCTGGCCGGCGACCAGAAGGCCCGCGGCCGCCGCCGCACCATGAAGGGCTTCCGCGACGCCCTCACCGAGGCGGGCAAGGCCCACCCCCACCTCGACCTGGTCTTCGAGGACGGCCACGACCGCTGGACCGAGCACCTCGGCGAACTCGGCCTCGACCCCGAACTCTTCCGCTACCAGCGCGAGATGAACGCCGACGAGGGCGAGGCGGCCGGCCTCTTCGCGGTCAAGCACGACAGCGACTTCACCGACCTCCTGCTGCGCGCCGTCACCGACACCCGGGACACCGACGGCCTCGCCGACCTCGTGCACGGCTTCGCCGCCAAGCTCGGCCGCCGCGCCGAACTCACCGCCGAACGCGACTTCACCGCCGGCTCGCTGGACCTGCTGGAGCGCATCGCCGAGACCACCACCGCCCGCGAGACCGTCCGCGAGGCCCACCGCACCGCCGAACGCCGAACCCGCCGCCTCGCCCACGCCCTCGCCTCCCGCGCCACCGCCGAACGCGACCGCGCCCAGGACCTCGCCATCGAGGTCGCCGCCGCCGCGAGCGCCGTCACCGCCGCCGAGGCCGACCGCACCCGGCACAGCCTGATCACCGACGAACTCACCCACCGGCACGCCACGTTGGGCCTCACCGCGGCCACCGCCGAGGCCGCCGCGCTGCGCCGCGAACTCATCGACGCCCGCACCCTGCACTCCGCCTGGCAGGCCGCCGAGGCGGTGCTGCGCCAGCGCGCCGCTGCCGACCGGGTCACCCGGGTCGCCGCCGCCATCCGCGAGGCCGAGCTGGACGCCGCCCCCGCGCTCGCCGCCCGCGCCCGCGCCGCGACCGCCCTGGCCCGCGCCCTGGAGGCCGCCGCCGCGGCCGCCGAGTCCCGCGCCGACACCGAGGAGGAGCGCGCGGGCGAACTCCAGGAGGACGGCGGCAAGGCGCAGTCCGACGCCACCGAGGCCGCCACCGCCGCCCAGAAGGCCCGCAGCGAGGCCGAGCACCTGCGCCAGCGCCTCGCCGAGGTCGAGCAGGAGACCGAGGCCGCCGTCTCGGCCGGCTTCATCGACGCCGACGGCGACGTGGACCCGGCCCGCGCCGCGCTGCACGCCGCCGACGTCGAGAAGGCCGCCGCCGCCGCGCTCGCCCAGGCGCGTACCGCCGCCGAGTCCGCCGCCGCCCGGCTGCGCGAGTCCGCCGCCGCCACCTCGCGCGCCGAACTCGCCGCCGAGCGGGCCGGCGACGCCCGCAAGGACGCCGCCCGCTCCCTCGCCGCGGAGCAGCGCACCGCCGCCCTGCTCGCCACCGAGGAGCGCCTCGCCGACCTGCTCTCCCTCACGCCCTACCAGGAGGGCGCCGAGGAGGACGCCGGCTTCCTCACCCCCGCCGTGCTCGACCGCAACGCCGAGTACCTGCGCGAACTCCTCGACGAGTCCATCGCCACCGCCGAACGCACCCTGTTCGACCTCCGCACGGCCGCCGCCGACGACTCCCGCATCCTCGCCGCCCTCGGCGACGGCGGTCTGCTGCCGCCCGGCCCGGACGTGCTCGCCACCGTCGAGTACCTCGCCGAGCACGGCATCCCGGCCCTTCCCGGCTGGCGCTACCTCGCCCAGTCCGTGGACCCGGCCGACCACGACGCGATCCTCGCCGCCCGCCCCGAACTGGTCGACGGCGTGGTCGTCACCGACCCGTCCTCGCTGGAACGCGCCCGCGAGGCCCTGCAGGCCGCCGCCCTGCTGCCGCGCTCCACCGTCGCCGTCGGCGCCGCCGCCTCGCTGATCGCCCCGATCACCGACGAGCCCGCCTTCTTCCTCGTCCCGCCGAACCCGGCCATGCACGACGAGTCCGCCGCCGACGGCGAGCGCCGCGAACTGCGCGCCCGGGCGAGCGCCCGCGAGGAGCACATCCGCGAACTGGCCGGCCGCCTCGGCGCCGACCGCGCCCTCGCCGCCCGCCTCGCCTCCTGGCACGCCAGCTGCCCGCCCGGCACCCTCGCCGAATTCGCCGCCGCCGCCGAGGCCGCCCGCGAGCACGCCGAGCAGGCCGCCGCCGCCCTGGCCACCCTGCGCGCCGACCACGACGAGGCCGAGACCGACCACGCCGCGGCCGCCTCCGTCCACGAGGAGCACCGCGAGGCCGCCCAGCGCGCCCGCCGCCGTGCCGACGCCCTCTCCGGCCTCGCCTTCCGGCTGCGCGAGCGCGGCAACTGGTCCCGCCGCCAGCGCGAACTCGCCGAGGACGCCGCCGAGTGCGACCGCCGCCAGGTGCTGTGCGCCGAGCGCGCCCGCACCTGCGACGAGGACCGCCGCGCCGCCCAGCGCGCCGCCGACGACGCCCGCCGCACGGCCCGCGCGCTGCGCGCCGAGCGCGCCGAGATCCCCGCCGCCGAGCAGTCCGACGAGCCCGTCGAGACCGCCCCCGCCGCGCTGCCCGCACTGCGCGAGGCCTACCGCGCCGCCTCCCAGCTGTACGAGAAGGTCGGCGTCGGCGCCGACCTGCGCGCCGAACAGGCCCGCGCCGAGGGCGACGAGGCCGCCGCCGCGACCGAACTCGACCGCCTCACCAACAAGGTGCGCACCCGCGCCGAGGAGCTCCTCGGCAGCCCCGACGGCGCCGACGGCCCGGCCCGCCAGGCCGCCGCCGCCCGCGCCGAGGAGCTGGTCGCCACCATCGAGGCCCGCTCCGCCGCCGCCAGCGAGCAGCTCGGCCGGCTGCGCGGCGAGGCCGAGCGCTCCGCCCCCGCCGACGGCGAGGCGCACACCGAGCTGCCCGAGGACCTCGTCCCCACCGATCCGGAGCACGCCCAGGTCCTGCTGCGCACCGCCACCAGCCGACTCGCCGAGCGCCGCGAGGCCCTGGACGCCGCCCGCACCGCCCACGCCGACCTCCAGCGCACCTTCGACAGCGCCCAGGCCTCGGCCGCCGACTTCGACGAGTTGGCCGGCCAGCTGCGCGACGGCCTGCGCGACCACCAGGAGGACCCGGAGGACCCGGTCGAGCCGTACCTGGGCTCGCTGGCCGACGCCCGCACCGGCGCCACCGAGGCCCGCCGCTCGCTGCGCACCGCCGCCGGCGAGCTGTCCTCCTCCGAACTCGCCGTCCGCGACGCCGCCGACGCCCTGGTCCGGCACGCCAACGCGGCCCGCTACGAGGCCGTCCGCACCCCCGCCCGCCAGCAGATCCGGGAACTGCCCGCCTCCGCGCTGCCCGAGCACGCCGCCGCCTGGGCCGCGGCCTTCGCGCCCCGGCTGCGGGTGCTCACCGACGAGCTGGCCCAGCTGGAGAAGAACCGCGGCTCGATCGTGGACCGGCTGCGCGGCCTGGTCGAGTCCTCGCTCACCACGCTGCGCGCCGCCCAGCGGCTGTCCCGGCTGCCCGAGGGCCTGGGGGAGTGGTCCGGCCAGGAGTTCCTCCGGATCCGCTTCGAGGACCCGGACCACGCCACCCTGGTCGAGCGCCTGGGCGAGGTCATCGACGAGGCCACCCGCGCCGCCGTGAAGAAGAACAGCGACCTGCGCCGCGACGGCATGTCCCTGCTGCTGCGCGGGGTCGCCGCCGCGATCGGCCCCAAGGGCGTCAGCGTCGAGATCCTCAAGCCCGACGCGGTGCTGCGGGCCGAGCGGGTCGGTGTCGGCCAGATGTCCGACGTCTTCTCCGGCGGCCAGCTGCTCACCGCGGCCATCGCGCTGTACTGCACGATGGCGGCGCTGCGCGCCAACGACCGCGGCCAGTCCCAGCTGCGGCACGCCGGCACGCTGTTCCTGGACAACCCGATCGGCCGCGCGAACGCGACCTACCTGCTGGAGCTCCAGCGGGCCGTGGCCGACGCGCTCGGCGTCCAGCTGATCTACACCACCGGCCTGTTCGACACCACGGCGCTCGCCGAGTTCCCGCTGGTGATCCGCCTGCGCAACGACGCCGACCTGCGCGCGGGCCTCAAGTACATCTCGGTCGAGGAGCACCTGCGCCCGGGCCTGCCGGCCGCGCCGGACCCGGACGGCCCGACCATCCACGGCGAGATCACCGCCACCCGGATGTTCAAGCGCCCCGCGGAGGTTCCGGCGCAGGCGTGAGCGGGCCCGTTCGGCCGGGAGAGGTTCCGGTTCGACCGTGAACTGACTAGCGTGATCTCCATGCTGACGATCGCGCACCTCAGTGACATCCACCTCGGCCAGGTCCACCGCCGGGACGGCGGCAAGCGCGCCCGGCGGCGGGCCGAGCAGGTGATGGCGTACCTCGACGCCCTGCCCGGCCCGCTGGACGCGGTGCTGGTCACCGGCGACCTCGCCGACCACGGCCTGCCCGAGGAGTACCGGGAGGTCGCCGAGGTGCTGGTCTCCCGGCACCCGGTGCTCATCTGCCCCGGCAACCACGACTCCAGGGCGCCGTACCGGGAGGTGCTGCTCGGCGAGGCACCGGGGGAGGGGCCGATCAATCGCCTGCACCAACTGCCGGGCGCCGACGTGCTGATGCTCGACTCCTCGATACCCGGGCAGGACGACGGCCTGCTGGACGAGCGGACGCTGGACTGGCTGGACGCCGAACTGGCGTCCGGCCGCGGCGAGTTGCCCGCGCTGGTGGCCTTCCATCACCCGCCGGTGGAGCTGCACCTGCCGTACGTCGACCCGATCCGCCAGTTCGGCGAGGCGCGGCTGGCGACGGTGCTGAGCCGGCACCCCCGGGTGGCCGCCCTGTTCTGCGGCCACGCGCACACCTCCGCGGCCACCACGTTCGCCGGTCTGCCGCTGCTGATCGCGCCCGGCGTAGCCTCCACCGTCACGCTGCCGTTCGAGGGCGGGCGCGGCATCTCCTTCGACCACCCGCCGATGGTGGCCTTCCACGTCCTGGACGGGGACCGCCGGCTCACCACCCACTACCGGGCGCTGCCGGTGCGGGACTGACCGATCGGCCCGGCGCTACGGGTGGTTGGGCTGCACCCGGGCCTGGCGCGGCGGCTGTTGCGGCGCCTGGCGCGGTGGTTGGTACGGCTGCTGATGCGGCGCTCGCTGCGGCTGGTGCCCGGGCCCGTACGGCTGCGGTGGCTGCTGCTGCGGTGACTGCGGCTGGGGCGATTCGTACGGCTGCCGGTAGACCGAGGACGGGCCGGGCCGGGGGAACGGCCGCGCGGCCGGCGGCTCGGAGGGCCCCCGGTCGCCCGCCGTCGGGTGCGTGGTGCCCGGCGTCCGCATCCGCTGGGCCGCGACCTGGCGGGAGATCAGGATCTCCAGCAGGCACCACATGGTGCCGAACACCCCGAGCCCCATGGCCAGCAGCGCCGGTGTCAGCAGCCAACTGCCCGCGTACGAGGCCAGGGTGGCCACCACGACGCCCACCAGGGTGAAGGACAGGCAGAGCACCGCCCGGACTGCGGCGGCGCGCACCTCGTCGGGCAGGCGGCGGCGACGGCGGCGTGGCACGGACATCGAGCGACCCCCAGGCGCGTGGCGCGTGTTCTGTGAAGCATACGGAACGGGTGCACACGAAACGCGCCCCTCGCCTCACTCTGCCCCGCCGAACCAGGACTATGCGTCCGAAACCGCCGAACTGCCTTCAAATCGTGTCAACCGGGCCGTCCCGGCAGGCCCGGTGCCGTCCGGCGGCCCGGTTCAGTCCAGCTGGACGTTGAGCTCCTCCAGTGCGCCGGTCACGATCGTCCGCATCGCCCGCTCGGCGTGGACGGCGTCCTCGGCGCAGATCGCCTCCGCGACCTCGCGGTGCAGGCGGATCGCGTACGGCTCCGGCTGATGGGGCATCAGATGGTACTCGGTCCGGCCGGTGAGCACCGCCGCGACGCTGTCCCCGAGGTGGGCGAACATCTCGTTGCCGGAGGCACGCAGCACCAGGGAGTGGAAGGCGATGTCGTGCCTGAGGAAGGCGTTCAGGTCGGCGGCCCGTGCGGTGACCGTCAGGTCCACGGCCAGTGAGCTGAGTTCGCGCCGGTCGTCGTCGCTCGCGTGGGTGGCGGCGAGCGCGGCCGCGGCCGGTTCGACGGCCACGCGCAGCGAGCCGAGCGAGCGCAGCTGGGCCGGGCGGTCCGCGCCGGCCAGGCGCCAGCGGATCACCATCGGGTCGAAGACGTCCCAGAGCGACTTCGGCTGCACGGTGATCCCGACCCGTCGCCGGGACGCCACCATCCGCATCCCCTCCAGGACGCGCACCGCCTCCCGGACGACCGTCCGGGACACCCCGAACCGGCCCTCCAGTTCCTCTCCGCGCAGTACCGCCCCCTCGGGGATCTCCCCCGACGCGATCGCCGGCCCGAGCTCGGCAAGCAGCCGCCCGGGCAGCCCCTGGATCTCCATCCGCCCAGCCTAGACGCCCGCTCCGTGGGCCTTCACCTCGCCCTGCGACCCAGGCCACATCGCAAAAGTATGACGATTTGGTTTCCGTCACTTGAATACGTCATATCTTTGAGGCGATAGTGGCGGCCAGGCAACGAAGGAGCACCACCCCATGGCTCTCAGCGTCGAGAACCACGACCTCCCGCAGGCCCCCCTCACCGTCGTGGTGATGGGCGTCTCGGGCGTCGGCAAGACCACCCTGGCCCGCCTGCTGGCGGACCGTCTCGCCCTCCCCTTCGCCGAGGCGGACGAGTTCCACCCCGCGGCCAACATCGCCAAGATGTCCGCCGGCATCCCGCTGGACGACCAGGACCGCGCCCCCTGGCTGCGCGCCGTCGGCGCCTGGCTCAAGGAGCGGACCGAGGCCGGTACCGGCGGTGTGGTCACCTGCTCGGCGCTGAAGCACCGCTATCGCGACACCCTGCGCGCGGCCTGCCCGGGCGCCTTCTTCCTGCACCTCAGCGGTGGCCACGAGCTGGTCGAGGACCGGCTCAGCCACCGCACCGGCCACTTCATGCCGTCCTCGCTGCTCGACTCGCAGTACGCCGCCCTGGAACCGCTGGCGGCGGACGAGCGCGGCGGCGTCCTGGACGTCGGCCCGTCCCCCGAAGAACTCGTCGAGATGGCCGTGGCGCTGCTGCGGCCCGTCAATGGAGACCTCGCGTGAGCATTGCCCCCACTCTGCTGGCGGCCGCCCCACCGGCCCTGCCGCACACCAGCAGCGACTCCCAGCTGCTGATCGCGGTGCTGCTCAGTATCGGTGCGATCGTCGTACTGATCACCAAGCTGAAGCTGCACCCGTTCCTCGCCCTCACGCTCGGCTCCGGTCTGCTGGCCGCCGTCGCGGGTGCCCCCTTCGACAAGCTGCTGAGCAGCTTCTCCACGGGCTTCGGATCCACCGTCGCCAGCGTCGGCCTGCTGATCGGCCTCGGCGCGATGCTCGGCAAGCTGCTCGCCGACTCCGGCGGCGCCAACATCATCGCGGACACCGTCCTCTCCCGGACCGGCAACAAGGCGCTGCCCTGGGCGATGGCGCTGATCGCGGCCGTGCTCGGCCTGCCGCTGTTCTTCGAGGTCGGGGTCGTCCTGCTGATCCCGATCGTGCTGCTGGTCGCCCGCCGCGGCAACGTACCGCTGATGCGGATCGGCATCCCGGCGCTGGCCGGCCTGTCGGTGCTGCACGGCCTGGTGCCCCCGCACCCGGGCCCGCTGGTCGCGGTCGACGCGCTCAAGGCCGACCTCGGCATCACCCTGGCGCTCGGCCTGCTGATCGCCGTCCCGACCCTGATCATCGCGGGCCCGCTGTTCGCGCGGCTGGCCGAGCGCTGGGTCGGCCCGCTGGAGATCCCGGCGGCCACCGCCCCCGAGGAGACGGCCAAGCACGACCGCACCCCGTCCTTCGCCGCGGTGCTGGCCACCATCCTGCTGCCCGTCGTGCTGATGCTCGGCAAGGCCCTGGCCGACGTCGTGATCGACGACCCGAAGGCGCTGGTCCAGCGGGTGTTCGACTTCATAGGCTCCCCGCTGATCGCCCTGCTCGCCGCGACCCTGCTCGGCATGGTGACCCTCGGCAGGGCGGCCGGCTTCGACAAGGCCCGGATCTCCGACACCGTCGGCAAGTCGCTCGGCCCCATCGCCGGCATCGTGTTCATCGTCGGCGCGGGCGGCGGCTTCAAGCAGACCCTGATCGACGTGGGCGTCGGCAACGCGGTCAGCGAGTGGTCCGGCAAGTGGCACATCTCGGCGCTGCTGCTCGGCTGGCTGATCGCCGTGCTGATCCGGCTGGCCACCGGCTCGGCGACGGTCGCCACGATCACCGCCGCCGGCATCGTCTCCCCGCTGGCCGCGAACATGTCCTCGACCCACGCGGCCCTGCTGGTGCTCGCGATCGGCGCCGGCTCGCTGTTCTTCTCGCACGTCAACGACGCCGGCTTCTGGCTGGTGAAGGAGTACTTCGGGATGAGCGTCGGGCAGACGCTGAAGTCCTGGTCGGTGATGGAGACGGTGATCTCGGTGGTCGCCATCGCCCTGATCCTGCCGCTCAGCCTGATCATCTAGCGCGCGAAGCGACGACCGCCGAGGGGCGGCACCCGTGACC
>NZ_JBSHBN010000179.1:0-18581 GCF_053612025.1 Kitasatospora sp. NPDC054768 | reverse complement strand
GCCCCACCGCCTCACGCCGCGGGCTGCTGCTGGGTGACGCAGTGGATCCCGCCGCCGCCCGCGCCCAGGATGTCGATGTTCAGCTGTTCGACGGTGCGGCCGGGGAACATCCGGGCGAGGGCGGCCCGGGCGGCACCGTCGGCCTTGGTGTCGCCGAACTGCGCCGCGATCACCGCGTTGTTGCACAGGTAGTAGTTGGCGTAGGAGCCGACGAAGTTGGGGTCGGTCGAGCGGATCAGGTTGTAGTCGGGCCCCTGGATCTGGCTGACCCCGAACGGAGTTCCCTGGGCGCTGGTGGAGGTGGTCAGGATCCGGTACTGCTGCCGTGCGTCGTTCGACCAGGCGTCGGTGTCGCTCGCCAGCGGCATCTGGACCGCGGCCGTCCCCGCGCCGAGGAAGCGGGAGGTGGCGTCCACGTGGTCGTCGGTGATGTCCTGGCCGGCGACACCGTTGAACCAGATCACCTTGGTGGCGCCGTAGGCGGCGCACATCGCGCTCTCGACCGCGGCCTGGGACATGCCGGGGTTGCGGTTGGCGTTGAGGATGCTGCTCCGGGTGGCCATCAGCGTCCCGGCCGCGTCGGTCTCGATGGCGCCGCCCTCGCCGACCAGCCCGGCGGCGGTGAACGGCAGGCCGAGGTAGGCGGCGACGCCCCGGGCGACCAGGGCGTCGTTGCCGTGCGGGTTCTGGTGGTTGCCCCAGCCGTTGAAGTTGAGGCCGATCGTGTCCAGGCCGCCCGCGCCGTCGGTGCGGAAGACCGGGCCGGTGTCGCGCATCCAGCAGTCGTCGACCGGGACGTCCCCGATGACGGTGACGGTCGAGCCGCACATCGACCGTGCCTTGGCCACACCGGCCGGGTTGGCGCACATGGTGACCGGCTCGTACTTCGCGATGGTTCTGGCGATGAGGGCGATGTTCGACTGGACACCGCCGAGCTTGTTGCGCCAGATGGTGCTGCTGTCCGGCCAGGCCATCCAGGTGCGGGTGTGCCGGACGGTGTCCAGCGGCACCCGGAAGCCCGCGGCGAGGCCGGCGTCGGCGGCGGCACCCGCGGCGGTGCGGCGGTGCGCCGCCTGGGCCGGCCCACCGGTCGCGGCGGTCAGCGCGGTGCCGGCGACGACGATCCCGGCGGCCGTCAGGAACCGGCGGCGGTCGAGCCCCTCCGCGGCCGTCGTCCCGGTTCTGGAGCGGTCGTCCATCACTGCCTCCATGTCAACGTCCGCTGCTTGTGCAGCAGTTGACCGAAAAGGTAAAACTGGCCAAGCGCTCGGTCAATACTTTGCGCAGCCATCGTTCCCGATGCGCCCCGGCGGCACTCCCCCGGTCGTTACAGTGACGGCCATGGCGACACAGGCGACAGGCACGGCCGCACGAACGGCCTCCGCGGCGGGCGGCCCCGGCCGGACCCGCGCTTCCGCCAAGGGCGAGCAGACCCGGGCCCGGCTGATCGCGGCGGCCCGCACCCTGCTCGCGGGCGACGGCGCCGGGCGGTTCACCACCCGCAACGTGGCCGCGCTGTGCGGGGTCTCGCACGGGATGTGCCACTACCACTTCGCGGACCGCACCGACCTGATCGTCGCGGTCGTGGCGGACATCCGGCCCGAGTGGATCACGCCGCTGGAGGAGGCGGTCGCCGGCCCCGGCGGCTACGCCGAGCGCTCCGAGCGGGTCCTGACGCTGCTCACCCGGCCCGAGAGCCCCGACCTGGCCCGACTGCACGCCGCCCTGCACTGGCTCGCCCTCAACGACGAACGCGTCCGCGCGAGCCTGGAGGCCGAGTACGCGCGCTGGCGGGCCTCCTTCGTGGGCCTGTTCCGCTGCCTGCTGGAGGAACGCGGCGACGGCGGCGACCCGGTCCCGCTCGGGGAGGCCTTCGCCGCCGCCGTGGACGGGCTCGCCGCCATCGGGTCGCTGGACGGGACGGTGGACGCCGAGCGGGTGCTGCGGACCCTGCTGGAATCGCTGTCGTCCGCCCCCCGGCCGTCCGCCGCCTGACGGTCCGCGGAGGGACCGTACGCCGCCCGGACCCGCGTCACCCGACCGTCCGCAGCCCGACCGTCCGGAGCCCGATCCGCGCCGCCCGCCCCCGCGCCGCCCGCCCCTCCGGAGCCCGACCGGTCACGGGGTGGAGCCGGGCGCCACGGGCTGCTGCTGGGTGGCGCAGTGGATGCCCCCGCCGCCCGAGGCGATGTGGTTGATGCCGACCTGGGTGACCTTGCGGCCCGGGTGGAGGTCGCCGAGGACGCCGGCCGCCCGGTCGTCGGTGGCCTGGTCCCCGAAGCGCGGGACGATGACGCCGCCGTTGCAGACGTAGTAGTTGATGTACGTGGCCAGGAAGTCCTTGCCCGCGCCCGGGATCCGGGCGGTGTCGGGCTCGGGGAGGTCGACCACCTTGAGCGTGCGGCCCTGGGCGTCCGTCTCCGTCTGCAGCACCTGCAGCGCCTGCGCGGAGGCGGTGGTCCAGACGTCCGGCGGGGCGTCGGCGGCGGGACGGTGCAGGACCACGGTGCCCGGCTCGGCGAAGCGGGCGAGGGCGTCGACGTGGCAGTCGGTGATGTCCTGCCCGGCGACGCCCTGGAACCAGATCACCTTCTCGACGCCGAGCAGGTCCTTGAGGCTCGCCTCGATCTGGTCGCGGGACTTGCCGGGGTTGCGGTTGCCGTTGACCCAGGAGCTCTCGGTGGCCATCAGCGTCCCCTCGCCGTCCACCTCGATGCCGCCGCCCTCGCCGGTGATCGGCGCCTGGATGCGGGTGATGCGGTAGTGGTCGAGGAGGTAGCGGGCGACCAGGCTGTCATTGGCGTGGGTCTGCTTGTCGCCCCAGCCGTTGAAGTTGAAGTCGACCCCGGCCAGCCCCTGCGGGCCGGTGACGAAGGTCGGGCCGGTGTCCCGGGCCCACAGGTCGTCGACCTTCAGTTCGAGCACCTCGACCGAGGATCCGACGGCCTGCCGGGCCTGGGCCGCCTGGTCGGGGCGGGCCAGCAGGACGACCGGTTCGAAGCCGGCGATCGCCTGGGCCAGCCCCGCGATGTCCTGCCGGACCCCGGGCAGCTGGTCGCCCCACACCTCCTCCAGCGCCGGCCAGGCCATGAAGGTGCGGGTGTGCGGGCCGGACTCGGCCGGCATGGCCCACCCCCCGGCCGCCGGGCTCGTGGACGGGGCCGCGCCCGAAGCCGTACCGCTCCTGTCGGACTGCTCCTCCGATCCGCCGTCGGAGGAGCAGCCACCGGCCAGGGCCAGCGCGGCGAGCGCGGCCCCGGACCGCAGGAGTGAGCGGCGGGACGGCCGGGGGTGAGCCATGGGGCCTCGTTCGGGTTGGTGTCGGGGTTCGGCTCCGCACGCTACTGACCGGAAGGTCAGATTCCGGCGCGGCACGCACCCGCCGTTCGGGGGAATCCGCTCACGGCCCCTCGGCGGCCGCCTCCCGCTCGCGGCGCAGCCGGTGCTCGGTGCGGATGCCGGACCAGGCGGTGCAGGCCAGGCCGGCGGCGATGACGCCCTCGGCCCGGAAGAACGCCACGTAGTCGATCAGTGATCCGCTCGGCGGCGACCCGGGGGCCGGACCTGCACGGTCGTCCTTCCTGCGGCGGTGGCGCCGGGCCGGCAGGTTCGCTGCCGCCCGGCGTCGCCCGCCGGTGTTGCTCGGTCACCCCGGCCCGGCGGGTCCCACCACCTGCCGGGCCGGGGCCGTCCTACAAGGCGCGGCGCGCGGCGGCGATCCGGTCGGGATCCCAGCCGGGCCGGGGGACGGACTCCAGCAGCAGCCGGGTGTAGGCGTGCTGCGGGGAGTCCAGGACGTGGGCGGTGGGGCCGGATTCGACGATCCGTCCGTGGCGCATGACGACGACCTCGTCGGTCACGCAGCGGACGACGCCGAGGTCGTGGGTGATGAACAGGTAGCCGATGCCGGTCTGTTCGCGGATGTCGGCGAGCAGGTTCAGCACCTGCGCCTGCACGGACACGTCCAGGGCGGCGACCGCCTCGTCCAGCACCAGGACGGCCGGCTGGACGGCCAGCGCCCGGGCGATGGCGACGCGTTGGCGCTGGCCGCCGGAGAGCTGCCGGGGCAGCGCGTCGGCCGCCCGGGTGCCGAGGCCGACCTGGTCGAGGAGCTCCCGGATCCGGGCCTCGTGGTCGGTGCCGGGGAAGTGCAGCCGCAGGGTCTCGCGGAGCACGGCCTCGACGCTGGTGCGCGGGTCCAGGGAGAGGTACGGGTCCTGGAAGACCATCTGGACCTCGCGGGCGCGGGCCAGCCGCTCGGCCCTCCCCCGCACCCGGCCGCCGCGAGCCCGGCCCCGGACGGCGACCCGCCCCTCGTCGGCCTGTTCGAGGCCGACGACGATCCGGGCGGTGGTGGTCTTGCCGGAGCCCGACTCGCCCACGATGCCGAGCGATCCGCCGGCGGCGAGGGTGAAGGAGACGTCGTCCACCGCCCGTACGGTGCCGAAGGTCCGGCACAGTCCGGTGACCTCCAGTACGGCCTCAGGCATCGGCGCGGCTCCCTTCGAGCGGGTGGTGGCAGGCGACCGGGTGCGCCACCGGGGTCTCCTCGCGGCACCGGGAGGTCGCGTACCGGCACCGCGCGGCGAACGCGCATCCGGTCAACTCCTGGCGCAGGTCCGGCGGTTGGCCGTCGATCGCGGCGAGGCGGCGACGGTCGGACTCCAGCCCCGGGGTGGAGGCCAGCAGCGCGGCGGTGTAGGGGTGGCGGGGCCTCTCGAAGAGCGTTCCGGCGGGGCCCGTCTCGGCGATCCGCCCGGCGTACATGACGTAGACGCGGTCGCTGATGGCGGCGGCGAGGCCGAGGTCGTGGGTGACGAACAGCAGGCCCGTGCCGAAGCGTCGGCGCAGCTCCCCGAGGAGCGCGATGACCTCGGCCTGGCTGGTGACGTCGAGCGCGGTGGTGGGCTCGTCGGCGAGCAGCAGGACCGGGTCGCCCATCAGCGCGGCGGCGATCATGACGCGTTGGAGCATGCCGCCGGACAGCTGCCCGGGGTGGCGGTGCAGCAGTTCCGGGCCGAGGCCGACGGCGTCGAGCAGTTCGGCGGCGCGCCGGTCGGCGTCCTCCCGGCCCATGGCGCCGGTGAGGCGGACGCTCTCGGTGAGGAAGTCGCCGACGCGGCGCAGCGGGTTGATGGCCGCCCGGGGGTCCTGGAAGATCATGGCGGCCCGGCCGGTGCGCAGGGCGCGCAGCCGGTCGGGGCCCATGGTCAGGACGTCCTCCCCGTCGACCAGGACGCTGCCCTCGGCGGTGGCGCCGGGCGGCAGCAGGCCGAGGGCGCTGCGGGAGGTGAGGCTCTTGCCGGAGCCGGACTCGCCGACCAGGGCGACGGTCTCCCCCGGGCCCACGGTGAGGTCGACGCCGTCGAGGACGGGTCGGGCGGTGCCGGGCAGGCGGAGCCGCAGGCCCCGGACGTCGAGGGCGTTCACGCGCTGCTCCGGTTCGTGACTGCTGCGGTTCATGGGGTCCTCCGGGCGACGCGGTCGGCCCAGCGCTCGCCGACGACGTTGAAGGCGACGACGGTGAGCACGATGAGGACGCACGGCAGGATCGCGGAGAGCGGGTAGCCGTGCTGGATCGCGGTCTGGCCGTCGAAGACCATCCGCCCCCAGTCGGGGGTGAGCGCGGGGACGCCGAGCCCGAGGAAGGAGAGGCCCGCGAGGTCCATCAGGGCGTAGCCGAAGTTGATCGTGGACTGGGCGAGGACGATCGGGGCGATGTTGGGCAGGACGTGCCGCAGGCAGATCTGCAGGGTGGAGTGGCCCTGCACCTGGTAGGCGCAGACGTAGGGGCGGGACCGTTCGGCGAGGACGAGCGAGCGGGTGAGCCGGGAGACGTACGGCAGGTAGGCGACCGCCAGGGCGACGACGGGGGCGAGCAGGCCCTCCCCGTACACCGAGACGATCAGGATGGCGAGCAGCATACCGGGGAAGGCGAAGACGAGTTCGGTGCTGCGGGAGAGGACGGAGTCGAGCCAGCCGCCCCGCCAGCCCGCGGCCAGGCCGACGGCCACGCCCGCGACGGTGGAGAAGGCGACCACGCCGAGCGGGCCGAGCAGGGAGGTGCGGGCTCCGAGCAGGAGCCGGGAGAGGGTGTCGCGGCCGGCGGTGTCGACGCCGAGCAGGTGGTCGGGCGAGGGGCCGGCCAGGGCGTTGCCGAGGTCGACGGCGTTGGGGTCGTCCGGTGCGATCCAGGGGGCGAGCAGGGCGGCGAGCACCACCAGGGCGACGATGCCCAGGCAGGCCAGGTGGAGCGGGGCGCGGGCGGCCTTGAGGCGGCCGAGACCGGGCCGGCGGGCGAGGGCGACACTCATGCGTCGGACCTCCTCGTGCCGAGGGCGACCCGGGGGTCGACCAGCGGGTGGAGCAGGTCGACGACCAGGTTCACGGTCATGAACAGGGCGACGACGAGCAGGGAGATGGCCTGGACGGTCGGGAAGTCCTTGGTGGTGGTGGACAGTTCGAGGAGCTGTCCGATGCCGCCGACGCTGAAGGCCGACTCCACCAGGATCATGCAGACCAGCAGGGTGGACACGATCAGGCCGCCGGTGGTCAGCACGGTGCCCAGCGAGTTGCGGAACACGTGGCGGCGGATCACCTCGCGTTCGGGCACGCCCCGGCTGCGGGCGACGGTGACGTGCTCGCCCTCCAGGGCGTCCAGCATCGCCGAACGGGTGACCCGGGCGAGCATCCCGATCAGGTACAGCGCGAGGGCGACCGCGGGCAGGGTGAGATGCCACAGCAGGTCGGCGAGGCCGTCGCCGGTGCCGCTGGTGGGGAACCAGCCCAGCTTGACCGCGAACAGGCCCTGCAGCAGGACGGCCGCGACGAAGGAGGGGGTGCCGACGGCGAGCGTGGTGGAGAGCAGGATCGCCGAGTCGGTCACGCCGCCGCGCACCGCGCCGGTCCAGCCGAGCGCCAGGCCGATGACGACGACCACCAGCAGGGCCATGGCCACCAGTGTCAGGGTCGCCGGCAGTCGGTCGGCGAGCAGCGTGGAGACGTCGGTGCGGTAGGTGATGGAGCGCCCGAAGTCCCCCTGCAGCACCTGGCCGAGCCAGCGGAAGTACCGGACCAGGAACGGGTCGTCGAGGTGGTACTGGTCGTTGATCGCCTGCAGGGCGGCCGGCGAGGCCGACCGGCCCGACAGGAGGAAACTCGCCGGGTTGCCCGGCGCCAGGTACATCGCGCCGAAGACCACGAAGGAGGCGCCGAGCAGGGTCGCGGCCATCTCCGCCAGTCGCCGGGCGGCGAATCTCAGGAAGTTCACCGGGCGGCCCCCACGTCGGCGGCCCACGGGTAGTACATGTACGCGATGGTGGTGGGGGCGCCGGTGATGCGCTTGTTGAGGAAGACGGCGGTCGGCCACTCGGCGACCGGGATCCAGAGCAGCTGCTGGGAGGCGGTCTGCTGGAGCTTCGCCTCGATCGCGCCGCGCCCGGCCGGGTCGTACTCGGCGGTGGCCTGGTCGACGAGGTCGTCGTAGGCCTTGTCGCTGTACCCGGCGAAGTTCTGGTAGGCGCCGGTCCGGAAGTTGACGAGCAGGTCGAGCGGGTCGGTGATGGAGTCGTAGTACGTCTCCGGGAACAGGTCGATGCCCTCGCGCGCCTTGGGGTCGGTGAACAGCGCGGTGAAGGCGTTCGGGGCGATCGTCCTCAGCTGCACGTCCAGCCCGATCCTCGCCCCGGCGGCCTGGACGGCGGTGGCGAGCAGGGAGACGTCCTGGCCGATGGTGCTGGTGGCCATGACGATCGTCCGGCCGCTCGCGCCGGCCTCCTTGACCAGGGCCTTGGCCTTGTCGATGTCCTGCGCCGTGGGGGTGAGGCCGTCGAAGGCCGTCCTGCGGACGTCGTCGGGGGCCGCGCCCCAGGCCGCCCTGGTGGTGAGGGAGCCGGTGACGGTGCCGGCGCCGGAGAGGCCGGCCTTGACGAAGCCGGAGCGGTCGAGGGCCAGCGACAGGGCCTGGCGGACGCGCAGGTCGCCGAGCGGACCGTGCATGCTGGTGACGTTGACGTTGACGGTGCTCAGGCCCTCGCCGAAGTAGAGCGTGCCCGGGCCGTCCTTCCTCAACCGGTCGTAGCTCTCGGTGGGGATCAGGTAGCCGCCGTCGACGTCCCCGGTGAGCATCGCGTTGGTGCGGGCGGACGCGTCGGTGAGGAAGCTGAAGACGACCTTCCCGGCCTTGGCCCTCGTGCCCCAGTAGCCGTCGAAGCGCTGGAGTTCGATCGACTGGCCCTTGGCCCAACCGCCCAGCTTGAAGGGGCCGGTGCAGTCGAGGCCGCCGCTGGTGCCGTAGTCCTTGCCGGCCGCCTCCACCCCGGCCTTGGCGGCGACCACGCCGGCGGCCGTCGCCATGTACTGGGGGAACTGGGAGTCGGGCTGCTTGAGCTTGACGGTGACCTGGAGCGGGCCGGTCGCGGTGACGGAGTCGACGTTCTGGAACACCTGCGCCCAGGCGGAGGCGTTGTCCGGGTTGGTCTGCCGGCCGAGGCTGTACACGACGTCGTCGGCGGTCATCACCGTGCCGTCGTGGAAGTGCACGCCGGCCCGCAGGTCGTAGACCCAGGTGGTCGGGTCGGGGCTGGACGCCTTCTCGGCCAGGCCGGGGGCCAGGGTGAGCTGGGGCGTCCAGCGCATCAGGCTCTCGCAGACGTTGGCGAGCACGGTGTTCTGCGGGTAGTCGAAGGCCTGGACGTAGTCCAGGGTGGGCGGTTCGGCGTAGGTGGCCCAGGTGAAGGAGTCGAGCTCGCCCTTGGCCGGCGGGGTGTCGGCGGAGAGCTGTACGGCCGACCCGCCGGCGCCGCGGGGCGGGCCGGAGCAGGCGGCGACCAGGGCCGCGGCCGAGAGCAGGGCGGTGGCGAGGACGAGTCGCCGCCGGGCCGCGGTGCGTCTCGCGGGCGCGGTGGGAGTCATGAGGGTTTTCTCCGTTCGCTGGCGAGGGTCAGGCGCGAGCAGCCGCGGACGGCGTGGCGGTGGTCTGCGTGGCATCGGCCCGCGTGGCGGTGGTCTGCGTGGCGGCCGGGATCTGCTGGGTGATGCAGTGGACGCCGCCGCCGCCGTAGGCGATCACCCGGGCGCGCACGCCGACGACCTTGCGGTCCGGGTAGGCGGCGGCCAGCACGGCCAGCGCCGCCGCGTCCTCGGGGTGGTCGGCGACCGGCACCACGACGCCGCCGTTGGCGAGGTAGAAGTTCAGGTAGCCGACCTCCACCTCCCGGCCGTCGACCTCGACGAAGGCGGCCTGCGGCAGGTCGACGATCTCGAAGGGCCGGCCCTGGGCGTCCGTGGAGTGCTCCAGCACGGCGCGGTTGGCCCGCATCCGCACGTAGTCCGGGTGGCCGGGATCGGCCGGGAGCTGCACCACGACCCTGCCGGGGGCGACGAAGGCGCAGACGCCGTCGACGTGCCCGTCGGTCTCGGTGTCCAGCGCCCCGCCGTAGGGCAGCCAGACGATCGTGGTGACGCCGAGCCGGGCCTTCAGCTCGGCCTCGATCTCCTGCCGGGTCATCTCCGGGTTGCGGTTGGGGTGGAGCAGGCACTGCTCGGTGGTGATCAGCGTGCCCTCGCCGTCGACGGTGATCGCACCGCCTTCGAGGATCATCCCGGAGCGGATCGCCGGGGTGCCGAGGTGCTCCAGCAGCAGGCCGCTGATCCGGTCGTCGGCGTCCCAGGGGCTGTGCTTGCGGCCCCAGGCGTTGAAGCGGAAGTCCACGCCGGCCCGGCTGCCGTCGCCGTCGAGGACGAAGATCGGCGCGGAGTCGCGGAACCACGAGTCGTCGGTGGGGAGTTCGACGACGGTGATGCCGGTGCCCGTGCCCGTGCCGGTGCCGGTGCCGGTGCCGGTGCCCGCGCCGCAGTGGGCGCGCGCCTCGTCGCCGTGGCCCGGCGGGGCCACCATGGTGACCGGTTCGAACTCCGCGATGGCGCGGGCGACCGCCGCGTACTCGCGCTTCACCTCGGCCAGGGTGTCGCCCCACAGGTCCGGGCGGACGGGCCAGGCCATCAGGCAGCCCTCGTGCTCGGTCCACTCCGCGGGCATTCGGTACGTCACGGGAAACCTCTTCTGGTCGGTCCCCGGCCGGCCCGGCGCGTTCGGGGCGCGGGCCGGTCGAGGGGGAGGGTGGTGGGAGCGGAAGGATCCCCGGCGGCTCGCCTCCGTGGGGTACCGGACGGGCCGCCAGGGGGTCTCAGAGCGCCGGCGGAACGGCCGGCTGGGACTGGGTGGCGCAGTGGATGCCGCCACCGCCGGAGGCGATGGTGTCGATGTTCAGCTGGACGACGTCACGGCCGGGGAACTCGGCCCGCAGGATCGCGCAGGCCCGGGCGTCGGCGTCGGCGTCGCCGAACTGGGGGACGAACACGGCGCCGTTGGCGACGTAGAAGTTGGTGTAGCTGGACAGGAAGTCCTTGCCGCGGCCGCGGATCCGGGCGCGGTTCGGGCCGGGGAGTTCCACGACGGTCAGTGGGCGGCCCTGGGCGTCGGTCGCGGTCCGCAGGACCTGCTCGGCCTGCTCGTAGACGTCGATCCAGATCCGGTCGGTGCCGGGGCCGGGTCGGTCGAGGAGCACCCGGCCGGGCGCGGTGAAGCGCGCCAGGCAGTCGATGTGGTAGTCCGTGATGTCCTGGCCCGCCAGACCGGCCAGCCAGATCACCTTGTCCATCCCGAGCGACGCCTTCAGGGCCTGTTCGACCTGGTCCTGGGACATTCCGGGGTTGCGGTTGGGGTTCACCAGCGAGCTGACGGTGGCCAGCAGGGTGCCCTGGCCGTCCGTCTCCAGGGCGCCGCCCTCGCCGACGAAGGGGGCCCGGACGCGGTCGACGCCGTACTCGGCGAGGAGGGCGGCCGCGACCGCGGCGTCCTCGGTGCAGCGCTGGTAGTAGGGGGTGCCGGTCTTGCCCCAGCCGTTGAAGTTGGTGTCGACGCCGGCGACGGTGCCCGGTGCGACCACGAAGGTCGGGCCGAAGTCGCGGATCCACAGGTCGTCGTTGGAGATCTCGACCACGGTGATCGCGTGGTAGGCGCCGGGGCCGCAGTAGTAGCGCGCGTCGGCGGCCTGGCCGGGGCGGGCGACCACGACGACGGGCTCGTAGCGGGAGATCTCGTACGCGACGCGGGCGATGTCGTCGCGGACCGCCGAGAGCTGGGTCCGCCAGATCGAGGACAGGGCCGGCCAGGCCATGAAGGTGCGGTCGTGCCGGTCGCTCTCGGCGGGCATCCGCAGCCGCGTGGTGCTGCCCGCCGCGGCCGGGGCGACGGCGTCCGCCGCGGCGGGGGCACCTGGCGGGCCGGCGGTCGCGGCCCGGGCGGTGGCCGGAAGGGCCGTCCCCAGGGCGATCAGGGGTACGGCGGCGGCGCCGAGCCGGAGCAGGCCGCGTCGTGAGGGTGTGGGGGTGTGCATGGCGCTCCCTGGATGACGTGGGAGGTGGGGGGTTGCCCCGCATCCTCTACCGTACTGAAAATTCAGTCAAGCTTTTGATGCAGGACTCCTCGAAAACCCTGAAACGATCATCAGGCAACTGGCCCGACCAGCCGAGGAGCACATAGAGTGGGCGCCCATGTCGGACCGTCGGACAGAAATACTCAAGGCCGCCACCAGGGTCATCGCCCGGCGCGGCGTACGCGGACTGCGGGTGGGCGAGCTGGCGAGCGAAGCCGGGGTGTCCACCTCGTTGATCTACTACCACTTCACCGACCGGGCCGGCCTGCTGCGCCGGACGCTCGACTTCATCAGCGACCGCGCCGACCACTACACCGCCGAACCGGACCCGGTGCCCCGGACCGAGGACCCCCGCGCCGACCTGGAACAGGTGCTGCTCCTGGAGCTCCAGGACACCGTCGAAGTACGGGAGAACAGCACCGCCTGGGGCGAGTTGAGAGCCACCGCGGTCTTCGACCCGGAGCTTCGCGAGGACCTCGCGCGAACCACCCACACCTGGGTTCACGACGTCGCCGAACTGCTCGCCCGGGCCGATCCGGGCGGCACCGCGCCGGCGCACGCGGCGGCCGCCGAACGGCTGACCGCACTCGTCGAGGGCCTGAGCGTGCGCTGGCTCAGCGGCTCGCTGCCGGTCGAGCACGCCCGCCGCCTGCTGCGCGGGGCGATCGAGGCGGAGCTGGGAGACCCCCGGCGAGGCGCCGGGGGCGGCGGGGACTCCGGAGGCAGCGGGGGCCCCGGACGAGCCGGCGGCGACGGATTCGGCCAATCCTGACGGAACCTCTAAACTCTGCGAGGCCGTGCCCGCCGCACGCCGCTTCCGCGGCCGTCGGGCCCCCGCGCACCCGAGTCCCCGACCGCCGACGTCCCGCCCGCCGACGCCACCGCCCGCCGAGAGAGGCAGCCCGCATGTCCGCTGACCGATCCCCTTTCGCCCTCCAGCCGGTCTTCCAGGAGCTGACCCCGGACGACCCGCGCGAGGTCGGCGGCTACCGGCTGTACGCGCGGCTCGGGGCCGGCGGCATGGGCCGGGTCTACCTCTCCTACACCCCCGGCGGGCGGCCGGTCGCACTCAAGGTGGTGCGGCCCGAACTGGCCGAGGATCCGGAGTTCCGCGCCCGGTTCGCCCAGGAGGTGGCCAGCGCCAGACGCATCCACGGACTGTTCACCGCCCAGCTCGTGGACGCCGGCGTGGAGGCCGCCCCGCCGTGGCTGGCCACCACGTACGTGCCGGGCCCGTCCCTGCAACAGGTGGTACGGCGCTTCGGCCCGCTCCCCGAACGGACGGTCCTGCTGCTGATCGCCGGCATCGCCGAGGCGCTGCAGGCGATCCACGCCACCGGGGTGGTGCACCGCGACCTCAAACCGGGCAACGTGCTGATCGCCCCGGACGGCCCCCGGGTGATCGACTTCGGCATCGCCCGGGCCGCCGACGCCGCCGCGCTCACCGGCACCGGGCTGCGCATCGGCTCGCCCGCCTACATGGCGCCCGAACAGGCGATGGGCCGGCCCGCGACCCCGGCCACCGACGTGTACGCCCTCGGCGCCCTCGCCGTCCACGTCGCCGGCGGCAACCCGCCCTTCGGCGACGGGCCGGACCCGTCGACGCTCTACCGGACCGTCCACGAGGAGCCGGACCTCACCCCGGTCCCGGCGGGCCTGCGCGAGCTGCTGCTGCACTGCCTCGCCAAGCGGCCCGAGGACCGGCCGACCACCGCCGAGGTGATCGCCGCCGCCCGGAGCCACCCGGCGGTCGGCGGGCACCTCAGGTTCGGCGACGACTGGCTGCCGCACCATCTGACCAACCAGATGACCCGGCACGCCGAGCTGCCGCAGGTACCGGCCGAGGCCGAGCGGGGTGATGCCGGCGAGCAGGGCGGTTTCGGTGATCCGGGCGGTTCCGGTGATCCGGGCGACCGGACGGACGGACCGGGCTGGGCCTCGGCCCGTACGGTCCTCGCCCCGGTGGCCGTCCCGACCCCCACCGTCGTCGCGTCCGGACCGGTGCCGGAGCCCGCCGCGGCCTCCGGGCCGGTGCCGGCGTCCTCGGCGTCCGGCTCCGTCCCGGCGCCCTCGGCCGAGGGCGGCCCGGCGAGGCGCGCCCGGGCCGGAGGAGGCCGCAGACGGGCCCTCGGACGAACGGCGCTGACCGCCGCCGTGGCCCTGACCGTCGGCGCCGCGGCGGCGGTGTTCCTGCTCGACGACCCGGACCAGGTGGAGGCCGCCACCGAGGAGGCCCCGGTGTCCGGCACCGCCGCACCGGTCACCCCGGCCCCGCCCGGCCCGTCGGCCCCCACCGGATCCCCGTCCCCCACCCGGTCGGCCCCGACCGCGCCGACCGCTTCCGCGCCGCCGCCCGTCACCGACTACGCCACCGTCTACCGCGGGGTCGAGCTGACCTCGGCGGACTCCTCCTACGAGTTCGACCTCGCCACCGGGACCGTCGTCCCGGTGGACAGCGCGATCTGGTACGTCGGCCGCGGCGACGGCGAGTTCCTCGTCCCGGAGGCCGCCGGCACCTTCATCGGCCGGGACGCCGGCCTGGGCGTCGCCGACTGCCTCAAGGGGCTCGGCTCGCGGCCGGCCGGGCGGGTGCCGTTCGGCGCCGTCGGACCGCGCGGCGCGTTCTGCGTCCGGTCCGCGGACGGCCGGGACCTCGCCGTGGTCCGGGTGCTGTCGACCGCCGGCGCGGACGGGCCGGTCAGGGTGTCCCTGGACCAGTACCGCCGCAACGGCTGAGAGCCGCCGCCCCCGCACCGACTGGTGGGGAACGGCGGCTCTCGGACGTCCCTGGCGACGCGCGGCCGACGGGACGGTCAGGGGTGCCGGTGCCGGGCCGGCTCGGCCGGACCACTGCCGGCCAGACCACTGCCGGCCGGACCGCCGCCGGAGGGGGCCGTGCCTGACCGGCCGATGCCTGACGGGGTCCCGCCGGATGGGGTCCCGCCGGACTGACCGTCGCCCGCCGGGGCGCCGCCGGGCGGGGCCGCCTCCTCCCGCAGGGCCGCCGTCTCGGACTTCAGGATCCGCATCGACTTCCCCAGTCCGCGCGCCATGTCGGGCAGCTTCTTGGAGCCGAACAGCAGCACCAGCACGGCCACCGTCACCAGCACGTGCCAGGGTTCCAGACCATTGCGCAGCATCGCCGCCTCACCCGGCCTTTCATCGTCGTGACCGGGCCGTCCGTTCGGCGGCCCGGTCGTCTCGGGGTGGTTTGGGTGACTTCACCGTAAAGCTTGACTGATTTTTCAGTCAATGCGAGAGTTCAGTCTCGGTGATGCCGGACGACCCCGTCCACCGGGACGACCTCGTCCACCGCCCAACCGGCGCCGCGCGACCGCTCCCCGGAGCCCGTCCCTCCCGCCGAACCGGAACCACCCCCAGCCCCACCGGAGTCCAGCGTGTCCCAGCCCTCCCTCGCCCGCCGCACGGTACTGCGCTCGCTCGCCGGCGCCGGCGCGATCGCCCTCGGTGCGACCGCCTGCGCCGCCTCCGGCGACGACCCGGCCGACTCCGCGGCCCCGACGGCCTCCGGCACCCCCGGCCAGGCGTCGACGCAAGCGCCCGCACAGCCCTCCGCGTCCACCCCCGCCCCGGCTCCGGCCCGCGGACGCCGGCTCGGCGGCGAGTGGGAAAAGCACGAGCGGACCTTCATGGCCTGGCCCGCCTCCGAGAACGTCTGGGGCGAGCAGCTCGGGGCCGTCCGCCGGGACATCGCCTCGGTGGCCAGGGCCATCGGCGAGCGCGAACCGGTGGTCCTGCTCGTCCGCCCCGGCCAGGAGGCCTCGGCCCGCAACGCCTGCGGCTCGGACGTCGAGCTGCTCTCCGTCCCCGTGGACGACCTGTGGGCCCGCGACACCGTCCCGGTCTTCGTGGAGGAGGGCGGAAAGGTCCAGGGCGTGGACTTCAACTTCAGCGGCTGGGGCGGCAAGCAGGAGCACACCAACGACGGCCGGATCGCCCGCACCGTCCTGGAGACGTACGGGATCGAGCGGATCGAGACCCCGGTCACCGCCGAGGGCGGCTCCTTCGAGACCGACGGCGAGGGCACCCTGCTGGTCACCGAGAGCTCCGTGGTCAACGAGAACCGCAACCCGGGCCGCACCCGCGACGAGATCGAGGCGGAACTCAAACGGGTGCTGGGCCTCACCAAGGTGATCTGGCTCGCGGGCGTCAAGGGCAAGGACATCACCGACGCCCACGTCGACTGCCTCGCCCGCTACGCCGCCCCCGGGGTCGTCCTGCTGGACCGGGCCTTCCCCGGCACCCCGCCGGACGTCTGGTCCCGCTCCGCCGACCAGGCCCGCGCCGTCCTCGCCGAGGCCACCGACGCCGCCGGCCGGAAGCTCAAGGTGATCGAGATCGGCCAGCCCGACCCGGACAGGATCACCGGCCGGGGCGACGCCTTCGTCTCCTCGTACATGAACTTCTACATCGGCAACAAGGGCGTCTACCTGCCGAAGTTCGGTGACGCCAAGGCGGACGGCCACGCCCAGGAGGTCTTCAAGGACCAGTTCCCGGGCCGCGAGATCGTCCCCCTGCCGATCGACACCATCGCCGGCGGCGGGGGCGGCATCCACTGCGCCACCCACGACCAGCCCGCCGGCTGACCCCGTCCCGCACCCGTCCCCCGCCGTCCCGCACCGAGAGAGAAGGGAACCCCTGTGCAGCTGACCCCCACCGAACGCGACCGGCTGCTGATCTTCACGGCCGCCGAACTCGCCCGCGCCCGCCGCGCCCGCGGCCTGCGGCTCAACGTCCCCGAGGCCGTGGCGCTCATCTCGGACACCGTCTGCGAGGCCGCCCGCGACGGCCTCCGGCTGGCCGAGGCCGTCCAGCGGGGACGCTCCGTCCTCGCCGCCGCCGATGTGCTGCCCGGCGTCCCCGACCTGGTCACCGAGATCCAGGTCGAGGCCGTCTTCGAGGACGGCACCCGGCTCGCCGTCATCGCCGACCCGTTCGGCGGCGGCACCCTCGGCACGGCCGCGCCGGGCGCCGTCCTCCACCACGGCGACGGCCGCACCGCGCCCGGACCGGAGGCCGTGCACACCCTTACCGTGCGCAACACCGCGGACGTGCCGATCTCGGTCACCTCGCACTTCCACTTCTTCGAGGTCAACCCGCGGCTCGCCTTCGACCGCGCCGCCGCCTACGGCACCCACCTCGCGGTGCCGGCCGGCTCCTCGGTGCGCTTCGACCCCGGCGCCACCGTCGAGGTCGACCTGGTGCCGATCGGCGGCGAGCGCGTCGCGATCGGTTTCGCGGGGCTCGTGGACGGCCCGCTGGACTCGCCGCGGGCACGGCAGGAGGCCCTGCGCCGGGCGGCCGAGCAGGGCTACCTCGGAGCGGCCGAGCAGGGCTACCTCGGAGCAGTCGACGACGGGCAGGAGAACCAGCCGTGAGCAGCAGCATCGAAGCGTCCGAGTACACCGCCGTGCACGGCCCGCGCGCCGGGGACCGGGTCCGGCTCGGCGACAGCGGTCTGGTCGTCCGGGTCGAATCCGACTCCCAGCGGCCGGGTGACGAGTTCCTCGTCGGCTTCGGCAAGACCGCCCGCGACGGCCTGCACCTCAAGGCCGCCGCCGTCCGGGACACCTGCGACCTCGTCATCAGCAACGTGCTGGTGATCGACGCGATCCAGGGCATCCGCAAGACCTCGATCGGCATCCGGGAGGGCCGGATCGCCTCCATCGGGCGGGCCGGCAACCCGGACACCCTGGACGGCGTGGACGTGGTCGTCGGCACCGGGACGGCCATCGTCTCCGGCGAGGGCCTGATCGCCACCGCCGGCGCCGTCGACACCCATGTCCACCTGATGTCCCCGCGGATCATGGAGGCCTCGCTGGCCTCCGGCGTCACCACCATCATCGGCCAGGAGTTCGGCCCCGCCTGGGGCGTCGGCGTCAACTCGCCCTGGGCGCTGCGCCACGCCTTCAACTCCTTCGACGCCTGGCCCGTCAACATCGGTTTCCTGGGCCGCGGTTCGTCCTCCCACCCCGCCCCACTCGTCGAAGCCCTCGCCGAGGGCGGGGCCTGCGGCTTCAAGGTGCACGAGGACATGGGCGCGCACACCCGCGCCCTGGACACCGCACTGTCCGTCGCCGAGGCCCATGACGTCCAAGTGGCCCTGCACACCGACGGGTTGAACGAGTGCCTCTCGGTCGAGGACACCCTGAGCGTCCTCGACGGGCGGACCGTCCACGCCTTCCACATCGAGGGCTGCGGCGGCGGACACGTCCCCAACGTGCTGAAGATGGCCGGCGTGCCGAACGTCATCGGCTCCTCCACCAACCCCACCCTGCCCTTCGGGCGGGACGCGGTGGCCGAGCACTACGGCATGATCGTCTCCGTCCACGGGCTCAAGACCGACCTGCCCGGCGACGCCGCGATGGCCCGCGACCGCATCCGGGCCGGCACCATGGGCGCCGAGGACGTCCTGCACGACCTCGGGGCCATCGGCATCACCTCCTCCGACGCCCAGGGCATGGGCCGGGCCGGCGAGACGGTGCGCCGCACCTTCGCCGTGGCTGGGAAGATGAAGGCCGAGCGCGGCCCGCTGGAGGGCGACGGCCCGGACGACGACAACGAGCGCGTGCTGCGCTACATCGCCAAGCTCACCGTCAACCCGGCCATCGCCCACGGCCTCGCGCACGAGGTCGGCTCGATCGAGATCGGCAGGCTCGCCGACATCGTGCTGTGGCAGCCGGCCTCCTTCGGAGCCAAGCCGCAGCTGGTCCTCAAGGCGGGCTTTCCCGCCTACGGCGTCACCGGCGACCCCAACGCCGCCACCGAGACCTGTCAACCGCTCGTTCTGGGGCCCCTGTTCGGCGCTCACGGCGCCACTCCGGCCGACCTCTCCGTCGCCTTCACCAGCCGCGCCGCCGCCGAGTCCGGCACCCGGGACCGCCCCTACGACACCATGACCACCCGGCGCCGTCGCGTCGCCGTCCGCCACACCCGCGGGATCGGCCCGCGCGACATGGTCCGCAACACCCGCCTCGGCGAGGTCCTCGTCGACTCGCGCGAGGGTCTCGTCACCCTCGACGGCACGCCGCTGCGGTCCTCCCCCGCCGAGGAAGTCCCGCTGAACCGGCTCTACTTCCTCTGAGTCGCCCGCACAGCGCCGCCCCGGGCACCCTCGTGCCC
>NZ_JBSHBN010000178.1:0-18761 GCF_053612025.1 Kitasatospora sp. NPDC054768 | reverse complement strand
GACGTCCCCGCCTCCCTCACCGACACCGAACTCGCCGTCGTCGACCACTTCCTCACCGCCATCGACGCCATGGGCGGCATCCGACCCGGCCACCACCACGGCCTCACCCGCTGGTTCACCACCGGCAACCTCACCGCCGCCTACCTCTCCCTCGCCGCCGCCCGCCCCCTCCCCCGCACCGGCAACCCCGTCACCTACTGGACCACCCTCGTCACCGCCGGCGAACTCCTCACCACCACCCCCAACCCCGACACCCGCCTCACCTACGCCCTCACCCACTGCCGCACCCAGGCGGCGAAGGGCTTTTCCGGGTAGTGCGATGATCATTCGCTGAGTACTGTGTGCCGTCGAACAGTTGGGCAGCTGTTCGACGGCTGCCCCCGTGCGACGCGCATGCCGCCGACGCACGGAGGTCAGAAAGTGAGCAGACAGATGCAACCGACGTTCGTCCTGGTCCACGGAGCCTTCGCGAACTCCTTCTCCTTCGCGCCGCTTCAAGCCGAACTCGGCCTCCTCGGGCACCGGTCCGTCGCCGTCGACCTCCCGGGGCACGGATTCGCCGCGACGTACCCGGCCGCCTACCAGGCGCCGCAGGACCTCGAAGGGCTCGCCACCGTGCCCGGCGCCATCATGGGCGTCACCCTCGCCGACAACGTCGCGCACCTGATCGGGATCCTGGAGCGGGCCAAGCGCAACGGGCCCGTCGTCCTGGTCTCCCACAGCCGCGGCGGCCTGACGGCCACCGTCGCGGCCAACCAGCGGCCCGACCTGATCGACCGCATCGTCTACGTCTCCTCCTGGGCCCCCGTCGACCTCCCGGTGGGCGCCTACTACGCCGAGCCCGAGATGGCCACGGCCGACGCCGCGGGGATGGCGGCGGCGCTCGTCGGCAACCCCGCCGAACTCGGGCTGCTGCGCTGCAACTTCCGCACCGCCGACCCCGGCATCCTCGCGGGCTTCAAGGCGGCCTTCCTCGCCGACGGCACGGACGACCAGCTCATGGTCTTCCTCAACAGCTTCCAGCC
Source organism: Kitasatospora sp. NPDC054768 (assembly GCF_053612025.1). Classification (NCBI taxonomy): domain Bacteria; kingdom Bacillati; phylum Actinomycetota; class Actinomycetes; order Kitasatosporales; family Streptomycetaceae; genus Kitasatospora; species Kitasatospora sp. NPDC054768. The sequence goes on along the minus strand of NZ_JBSHBN010000178.1, from coordinate 17,736 downwards.
CGACGAGAACCTCGACACCGGCACCCCCGACGACCGGGCGCAGGCCGACACCTGGGGGCGCATCCCCAGGACCTACGTCCGGCTGAGCGAGGACGCCGGCATCCCGCTCGCCATGCAGGACCGGATGATCCGCGAGGGCGACGCGCTCACCCCGGACAATCCCTACGACGTCCGTACGCTCCCCGGCAGCCACCTGAAGTGGCTGGTCGACCCGGCACCGGCCGCCCGGGTCCTGGGCGATCTCGCCGCGCTCCTGCCCACCGAAGCCTGACCGTTCCGTGACGGCTCCCGCGCGGTGGTGGCCACGCCCCCCGGCCTGGCCACCACCGCCCCGCCCCCGCCCGTAGCCCCGCACAGGAAGTCGGCCCCGCCGACTTCCTGTGCGCCGAAGGACCCGGCTCAGGGCTACGTCCTGACCGGTCACACCGCGGCCCACCTCGCCCGCAGCCGGCGCGCGCCACCGAACAGCCACCCGGTCCACTTCTTGGTGAAGACTGCCTCCATGCGAGTGAAGTGCACCCAGATCATCGATCCGCAGAGCGACGAGACGATCGCGGTTCATCCCGCGATACACGTGGGCGGTGTCTACCCGGTCCTGGAGATGATGACCGGACCCGACTACTGGATGATCCGCGTCCTGGACGACAGCGGGAACGACCCCGGCTCATTCTGGGATCCGGCGATGTTCGAGACCGTCGACGCACACCTGCCCTCCAGCTGGACCCTCGTCCTGGAGAACGGCCGCATGCGGCTGGCCCACGCCCTCTGGCAGCGCCCGAACTTCTGGAACGACTACTTCGACAACGACCCCCGGGCCCTGGCGGACTTCCGAGCGGCCAAGCGCGAGCTGCTCGACGACACCGGGCGATGACCGGACGGTGCTATCGCTCGCTCGTGCCCAACCATGCTGCGAGGGTGTCGTGCAGTTGCTCCACCGTCAGGGGCTCCCGTTCCTCCGGCCCCTCGGCAGCCACGGCTGCACGCGCCCCGGGATGGCAGTGGTTCGGGACAGCGGCGACCTCCAGCCGGCCGGCACGCGGGTGGCCGTCCGCAGGGTTGACGTGCGACCGCTCTAGCCCCACCAGCTGACCAGCCGGGCGAGCAGGACCGTCACGAGCTGCCGCTTCGACCATGCCGTCCTCGCCGGCGCATCCTTCGCCGACGCCGAGCCGAGCGGCAGCTCCTTCGCCGACGCCGACCTTTCCGGAGCACGCTTCACCAGGAGCAGCCTGGCCACGGCGTGACTGACGCCCGAGCAGCTGGCGTCCGTCGAGGTCGTACCCGATTCCGACGCGTCGAACGTCCCCGCCTGAGACCTGCCCGGCGCCCTGATCCCCCCAGCCGCCGCGCGGCGGCTACAGCGCGGCCCGGTACGCCTCCAGCCGCTCGGCCAGCTCCTGCGGGTGGCCGAGCATGGGGAGGTGGTCGCCCGGCATCTCGTCCGGGCGGAAGCCGAGCCGCTCCTCGACGTGCCGCCGCAGGAACGCGGGCGGGAAGAACCGGTCGCCGGTGGCCAGCAGGTACCTGGTCGGCACCTGCGGCCAGGCCTCCAGCGGCCACGGCGTCCCGAACGGGGTCGCGGACTGCCGCCGCCCGTGCGTCGCGAGGAGTTCCTCCGCCAGCGCGGCCGGGGTGTCGTGCAGGAACAGGGCGCGCTCGTCCTCCTCCGCGCCCTCTGCCACGCCCCTGCTGCGGTCGGATTCGCGGCGGGCCGCCCAGTAGCCGGTGTTCTCCCACCACGCGCCCGGTGTCTCCCCGGGCGCCGGCACCTGGGCATGCAGCATGACCAGCAGGTCCACCGGCATCCGCGCGCAGACCAGCGGTCCGGTGAAGCCGCCGAACGAGTGCGCGACGACCACGAGCTCGCCCGGCCCGTCCCCGACGGCCGCCACCGCCGCCACCGCCGCGTCCGCGTACTCGGCGAGCCCGGCCGCGTCGTCGTCGCACGGCAGGTCCGGCGCGACCACCTCGTGACCCCGCCCGCGCAACTCGGCCGCCAGCGGCCCCCAGTACCAGGCATCGGCCGCCGCGCCATGGATCAGAACGTACGTCGCCACGGATCACTCCCCGTCCGGAACGGATCACTTCTGGACCGCGCCCGAGCCTACCGACCGGTCCGCCCCCGAACTGCCGGGCGCCACCCGCATACTCGTCCCAACGACCGATCAGCCACCACTCGTTGGGAAAGCCCTTGTTCCGCGACACCGGCCCGCGCAGCATCCGCATACCGACCCACCGCGAGACCGCCGAGGAGTGGGGCGAGCAGATCGCCGCGCTCCGCGCCGCTCCGCCCGGGTGGTCCTTCCTGCTGGGACGGCTGTCCTCCGACGGCTACCTCTGCCACCTCGACCTCAACTACCACCTGGACGGCGAACTCGTCGCCGTCGTCCAGACCTCGCGCCCCGTTCCGGCCGGCCACCGGGTGGGCTCCCTCACCACCCCGCAGTCCCAACTCTCCACCTTCCTGGCCCATTCGGACCGCCTCGACCCGCGCACCCACCTCGCCCCGCTCGACGGCCCGCCCACCCCGGGCGAGGTCCTGCTCCACGGCGTCCGCGTCCCGGTCGAGGTCCACCACAGCCACGGCTGCCGCAGCGCCCTCGTCCCCCGACTCCCCTCCCAGCAGGGCTGTGTGATCGTCACCGCCGCCACCGAGCACTGGGCCACCGCCACCGACCTCGCCCTGCGGCCCCCGGCGGCGTTCTGAGCGGGGCGACGCACCGCCCCCCGCGTGGTTCACCCGGACGGGGCGGCGCGCGCGGCGCCATCGACATGACGGACCGTCATGATTGCGCCGATGGCGATGCGTTCACGCCAATTACCGGCAGAACCTCCCCGGTACGACGGTGCGGGTGGGGTTAGCCTGTGGCCATGGTTGCAAACTGCAAGGAAGAAGTAGCCATGGGCGACGCGGAGTTCGTCAGCGGCCCCGCCCTGATCCTCCGGTCCCTCGCCTCCGACCCCGGCCGGCGGGCCGTCGTCACCGCCGACGGCGCCGGGATCACCGCCGGCGCCCTCGCCGCCGCCGCCTACCGCCTCTCCCACGAGCTGATCGCCCGGGGCGCCGCCCTCGGCACCACCGTGACCCTGCTGACCGGCAACACCCCCGAGGCCCTCGTCGCCCGGTACGCGGCCGGCCTCGCGGGCGCCCGGGTGGTGAACCTGTACGACGGCATGAGCGAGCCGGTCCTGGCCGAGATCTCGGCGAGCGTCGACACGACCCTCCTGCTCGTGGACGCCGAACGGTACGCCTCGGCCGCCCGCCTGCTCCCGCTGCTCGACGGGCCCACCGTCCTCACCCTGGGCCCGGGGCCGGCCGACCGCGCCCCCGGCGCCCTCGGCGAGGACGTCATCGCCGCCGCCGTCCACCGCCCCGCCGAACCGCCGGACGTCCGGATCGGCCCGGAGGACGACCTCGGCATCCGCCACACCGGCGGCACCACCGGCATCCCGAAGGGCATCCTCAGCCTGCACGGGCCCTACCGCCGCGTCTTCGACGCCCCGGTCGGCAGCGACCCGGTCGACGGCGCGCCCCGCCTCCTCGCCGCCACCCCGCTCGCCCACCTCGCCGGGATCATGTCCGACCTGACCCTCCAGCGCGGCGGCACGGTGGTCCTCCAGCGCTCCTTCGACCCCGGCGCGGTCCTGGCCGCCGTCGAACGCGAACGCATCACCGACCTCTGGGTGCTGCCGGCGCTGCTCCACCAACTGCTCGACCACCCGGCGATCGGCCGCACCGACCTGTCCAGCCTGCGGCAGATCCTCTACGGGGGCAGCGCCGCCTCGCCGACCCGGATCCGCGAGGCGCTCAAGGTGTTCGGGCCCGTCCTGGTCGGCGTCTACGGGATGTCGGAGGCGCAGCTGATCTCCTACCTCACCCCGCAGGAGCACGTCCGGATCGGCCCCGACAGCATCCAGGTCCCGGTCGGCCGGCCCGCCCCGGGCGTCGAGGTGGCGATCCGCTCCCTCGACGGCACCGACCTGCCGACCGGCGAACAGGGCGAGGTCCACCTGCGCTCCGACGGCATCATGGCCGGGTACTGGAAGCGGCCCGACCTCACCGCCGCGGTGCTGCGGGACGGCTGGCTGAACACCGGCGACGTCGGCTACTTCGACGAGGACGGCTACCTCTACCTCTCCGACCGGGTCAAGGACCTGATCATCGTGGTCGGCGGGCACGTCTACCCGTCCGAGGTGGAGGACCTCCTCCTCACCCACCCGACCGTCGCCCGCTGCGCGGTCTTCGGCGTCCGCGACGACCAGGAGACGGAGCACGTCCACGTCGCCGTCGTCCCCGCCCCGGGGCAGCGGCCGCGGCTCGACGAACTCCGCGCCTTCGTCACCGAGCGCAAGGGCCGGATCTTCGCCCCCGAGGCGCTCCACCTGGTCGACGAGATCCCGCTGACGCCCGTCGGCAAGCCGGACAAGAAGCGCCTGCGCGAAGCCGCCACGGCCTGAGGGCGGCGAAGTCCAGGGGTGGCGGCGCGGAGGGCCGCCACCCCGCCGGCCCGCGCCCGGCCCTCGCTGCCGCCGGCCCTCCGCGCTACCCCTCCTCGCGGCCGCGGAAGGCCCGGCGGTACTCCCTCGGGGCGACGCCCACCCGGTCCGTGAAGACCGGCCGCAGGGAGACCGCCGAGGCGAAGCCGCAGCGGGTGGCGACGGTGTCGACGGGCAGGTCGGTCTCCTCCAGGAGCCGCTGGGCGGTGAGGACGCGCTGGTCGAGGAGCCAGCGCATCGGGGTGGTGCCGGTGGTGCCGGTGAAGCGGCGGGCGAAGGTGCGGTCGGACATCAGGGCGGCGGCGGCCATCCGGCGCACCGTCCAGGGAGCGTCGAGGGAGGCCGCGACCTCGGCCCGCAGCCGGGCCAGCGGGTCGTCACCGGCGGCGTCCGGGACCGGGGAGGGGATGAACTGGGCCTGGCCGCCCGCCCGGAAGGGCGCGGTGACCATGGCGCGGGCGATGGCGGCGGCGGCCTGCTGGCCGTGGGCGGTGCGGACGAGGTGGAGGCAGAGGTCGATGCCCGCCGCGACGCCCGCCGAGGTCCACAGGCCGTCGCCGCCGGTGAAGAGCACCTCGGGCCGGACCGTCACCGCCGGGAAGCGGCGGGCGAGTTCGGGGGCGAGCGCCCAGTGGGTGGTGGCCTCCCGGCCGTCCAGCAGGCCGGCCTCGGCGAGGACGAAGGCGCCCGCGCAGAGCGAGGCGACCGGGACGCCGGCGGCGGCCACCGCCCGCAGGGCGTCCAGGATCTCCGGGCCGCGCCGGGCGGCCGGGTCCTCGACGCCCGGCACCACCACCAGGTCGCAGGCGGCCAGCGCCGCCGGCCCGTGGTCGGGGACCCGCTCCAGCCCGCCGCCCAGCCGCACCCGGGCGCCCTCCGGCCCGCAGACCCGCAGGTCGAAGGCGGGCAGGCCGGGCCGGGAGGTCCGGTTCGCCCACACCTCGCCGATCACCGCGTAGTCGAAGGCCCGGACACCGTCGAAGATCAGACAACCCACCGTTCGCATGGCAGGAACCTATCGATGGGTGGCCCCGCTGCCCATCACGCCCGCCCGACGACCCCGACCACCATGGACGGCATGACGAACACCGACGCCTTCGACGCCCCCCTCACCCTCGACCAGGACGCCGTCCTGCTGCTCATCGACGTCCAGAAGGGCTTCGAGGACACCGCCTTCTGGGGCCCCCGCGACAACCCGCGGGCCGAGCAGCGGATGGCCGAGCTGATCGCCGCCTGGCAGGCCACCGGCCGCCCGATCGTCACCGTGCAGCACACCTCCCCGGCCGGCCCGCTCGCCGAGGGCACCCCGGGGCACGGGCTGAAGGACTTCGTCGCCGACGTCACCCCCGCCCTGCACATCACCAAGACCGTCAACAGCGCCTTCTACGGCACCCCCGACCTGCACGCCTGGCTCCAGGAACGCGGCGCCCGGCAGGTGGTGGTCACCGGGATCATCACCAACGTCTGCAACGAGACCACCGCCCGGATGGCCGGCAACCTCGGCTACGACGCGGTCTTCCCCGTCGACGCCATGCACTCCTTCGACATGACCGGCCCCGACGGCACCACCGTCCCCGCCGCCGACCTCGCCCGCGCCACGGCCACCACCCTGCACGCGATGCGCTTCGCCAAGGTCGTGACGACGGAGCAGGTGCTCCGGGCGGCTAAGGCCTGAACAGCGGCTCGTACGCGGTGCCCTCCTCCGCGTTGAGCAGCACGTACGAGGTCCCGGGGCCCAGCGCGAGCTCCCGCAGCCGCGCCAGGGCCTCGGCCGGGGAGGGGACGTCGAGCCCGAGCGCGGCGGCCGCCGCGTCCCGGCCGGCGAGCAGGTCGGGCTCGTCCTCCAGGTACTCCTCGGCCGCCCCCGTGCTCTCCTCGACCGTCAGCCGCGGGCAGTCCCGCCACCACGGCACCGCCAGCAGCAGCCGGACCAGCTCCGGCACCCCGACGGCCAGCAGGGCCGCGCCGCCCTCGGAATCGGCGTACAGCACGGGCCGCTCCTCGCCGCCCTCGCCGCAGAGGAAGAAGGTGCCGCCCGCGCCGTCCTTGGCCACCGGCTCCAGGGCCGCGCCCGAGGCGAGCACGACCTCCTCCACGTGCTCGTGGACGTCGAGGGAGAAGTCGCCCGGCCAGGCCAGGAAGTCGGCGGCGTCGGCGTCGGCGCGGATCGCATCGAGGAGGGACATGGCGGCCACCCTACGGACCGCCACGGACACTCCTCAGCCCGCCAGCCGCTCCGCCAGGTACTCCTCCCAGGTCCGCCGCCCGTGCTCGGCCCCCGCCGGGGCCAGGTTCTCCCCCGCCCGGTACGCCCGCCCGACCCTGCCCGGCACCCGCAGCGGCAGGTGCCGGCGGCTGCGGCCGCGCGCCGCGAGGTAGCCGCGGGTCAGCTCGCCCATCTCGTACACCGTGGGGCCGGCCAGGTCGGGCACCGGCCCGGCCGGCCCGTCCAGCGCCAGCTCCACCAGCCGGGCGGCGACCTCCCGCACGTCCACCGGCTGCCAGCGGACCCCGCCGGGGGCCGGGACGAGCGGCAGCCGGGCCATCTTCTCCGCCACCGTGAACGCCAGGTCGTGGAACTGCGCGGCCCGCAGGATCGTGTACGGCAGGCCCGAGTCGGCCACCGCCCGCTCGGCGGCGTGCTTGGCCCGGAAGTAGCCGAGCGGCAGCCGGTCCGCGCCGATCACCGAGATGTACACCAGGTGCCGCACCCCGGCCCGCCGCGCGGCGGCGACCAGCAGCCGGGTGGCGACGTCGTCGCCCTTGGGGCCGCCGGCCAGGTGCAGCACGGTGTCCACCCCGGCCAGCGCCGCGTCCAGCTGCCGGGCCGCCGTCGCCGGGTCGCCGAGGAGGTCGCCGCGCACGTACGTCACGCCGTCGGCGTCCGGACGGTCCTGCCGGCTGAGCACGCGCACCGGCGGCCCGGCCGCGCGCAGCAGCGGGACCACCTGCCGGCCCAGGGTTCCGGTCCCGCCGGTGACCAGCACGGTGTGCTTCGTCATGATCGTCTCCGTTTCGTCCCGGGCAGGGAGTTGATCTCCCCGCCGCGGCCGTTGTTGGGTGGCTCCTGCTGCCCTGACCCCCGGCGACGAAGGAATGTGACACGTGGACGAGAAGGTGGACGAGAGCTCTGCCCGGGCCGCGCTCTTCGAGGAGCAGCGCCCGCACCTGCGCGCCGTCGCGTACCGGATGCTCGGCTCGATCAGCGAGGCCGAGGACGCCCTCCAGGAGGCCTGGCTCCGCTACGACCGCACCGACACCGCCGGCGTGGCCAACCTCGGCGGCTGGCTCACCACGGTGGTCTCGCGGGTCTGCCTGAACCTGCTGCGCACCCGCGCCCAGCGCCGCGAGGAGCCGCTGGAACCCGCCGGGCCGGGCGGCGAGCCGGGCCCGCCGCGCATCCCGGACCCGCTGCTGCGGCGCGAGGGCGTCGTGGACCCGGAGCAGGAGGTGATGCTCGCGGACTCGGTCGGGCTGGCGCTGATGGTGGTGATGGAGTCGCTGTCACCGGCCGAGCGGGTCGCCTTCGTGCTGCACGACCTCTTCGCGGTGCCGTTCGAGGAGATCGCCCCGCTGATCGAGAGGACCGCCGCCGCCACCCGCCAGCTGGCCAGCCGGGCCCGCCGCAAGGTGCAGGGGCAGGCGCCCGCGCCCGACCCGGACCTCGGCCGGCAGCGGCGGGCCGTGGACGCCTTCTTCGCCGCCGCCCGCAACGGCGACCTGGACGCGCTCGTCGCCGTGCTCGACCCGGACGTGGTGCTGCGCTCGGACGGCGGCACGGCGATGGCCCGGCACACGGTGGTGCTCTCGGGCGCCGGCACGGTGGCCGGCCAGGCCGTCCTGTGGGGCACGCTGTCGCCGTTCGCCCGCCCGGCGCTGGTCAACGGCACCGCCGGCGCGGTGGTCGTCGGCGACAACGGCCGGGCGCTGTCGATCATGGCCTTCACCGTGGTGGACGGCGCGATCGTCGCGATCGACGTGCTCACCGACCCGGAGCGGCTGGCGGCCCTGGACCTCACGGACTTCCGGGAGCAGTGACGCGCGGGCGCACGGAGCGGGGCGGGAGGGCCGTCGCCCTCCCACCCCGTTCCACACTCCTGCGCCCCCCTTGAGCAGGCGCGCCCCTTGAGCAGGCGTCATCGTGAGCAGGCGTCATCGTGAGCAGGCGCCATCGTGAGCAGGCGCCATCGTGAGCAGGCGTCACCAGCCCTGGGCGACCACCCAGTCGGCCAGCTTGCGGGCGCAGTCGTCGACCGCCTCCTTCCAGCTGTGCTCCGCACCGTCCCCGGCCTCGTCGCTGACGTGCTTGACCAGCCGCACCGGCAGCCCGGCCCGGTGCGCGACGGTGGCGACGGCGTAGCCCTCCATGTCCACCAGGTCGGCGTGCTCGGCGAGCCGGTCGCGGGCGTCCACGTCGGAGACGAAGAGGTCCCCGGTGGCCAGCACCGGGCCGTCTCCCTTGCCGATCACCAGCGGGGCGCCGTACTCACGCCCGGTGAGCGCGTGCAGGGCGGCGGTGTCGAGGTCGTGCTGGATCACCTGGACCACGTGGTGGGTGCCCTCCCAGCCGGGGCGCAGCGCACCGGCCGTGCCGAGATTGATCACCTCGGAGGGCTTCTCGCCCTGCGCGAGGACGGTGGCCAGCGCGACGGCGGCGTTGACCTTCCCGATCCCGGTGAGCAGCACGGGCAGGCGGTCGTCCAGGTGGGCGGCCTCCTCGCGCACGGCGACGACGAGCAGCGGGCGGTCGGACGAGATCGTTCCAAGCAGGCGCATACCTCCATCGTACGGAGCGAGGGGTCGCCGCACCCGGGATCGCGCGCCCTCAAGCGGACCCCCGCGCTCCGCCCGGCCGGGGGAACCGCGTAGGGTGCGGCCCGCGTCGGACGGTTCGCCACCTCTCGGGACGACCGGTGGGAGCGGCCCGAGCCGAAAGGGCCGGACCGACGGCACGGGCGGTACCGGCGGCACCGGCGGCACCAGTGGTACCGGCCGTCCCGGGAACGTGCACGACATGCTCAAGATCGGCGCAAGTCAGGTGTGGCCGGGGGGAGTCACGGCCATACTGCTGCCATCGGTCGGGCCCCGGGGACGGGCCCGGCCCCAGGGGAGGATGAGGCGGGTGGCAACACCAGTAGGCAGCGGCGCGTCCGGCGCCGCGTTCCCGGCACGGCCGAACCAGCTGCCGGGGGCACCGGGCGCAGCAGTGGCGACGGCCGCACCGGCCGTCCCCGGATCGGCCCCGCTCGCGAAGTCCGGCGGGGCGCCCCCGGCACCCAGACCCGGCGGGGCGCCCGCGAAGCGCCCTCCGGCGGCCGTCGCCACCGGCGTGCGCGCCCGGCTCGCGCAGGCCACCCGCACACCCCCCGGCCGGCTGCGGCTGGCCGGCGTGGTGCTCGCGGTGCTCACCGTGGCCTTCGGCGGGCTCACCGCCTGGCAACTGGAGACCAGGGCCCAGGCCGCCGACCGGGTGGTCTCGTACAGCCAGCCGCTCAGCCGGGACGCCGCCGAGATCCACCGCAACCTGGCCGACGCCGCCACCACCGCGGCCAGCGGCTTCCTGCTGGCCGGCGCCGAGCCCGACGAGGTCCGCAACCGCTACGAGCAGGACATCGCCACCGCCGCCAAGCTGATCGCCCAGGCCGCCGCCCGGACCACCGCGACCTCGCCCGCGCAGGGCTCGCTCGCCCGGCTGAACCAGCAACTCCCGGTGTACGCCGGCCTGGTGGAGACCGCGCGGGCCGACAACCGGCAGGGCATACCGCTCGGCGGCGCCTACCTGCGGTACGCCTCCGAGCAGATGCAGACCGTCCTGCTGCCGACCGCCGCCGAACTGGCCGCCGTCGAGGACCGGGAGCTGTCCGACGACTACGCCGAGGCCAGAGCGGTCCCGTGGGCGGCGTACGGCCTGGCGCTGGTCGCCCTGGCCGCGCTGGCCTGGGTGCAGCTGACGCTGTTCCGCCGCACCAACCGGGTGTTCAACATCGGGCTGCTGGGCGCCACCGCCGCCGTCCTGTCCGGCGCCCTGTGGCTCACCGTCACCGGGCTGACCACCAGCTCGGCGCTCCAGCGGAGCAACCGGGAGGGCGCGGCCCCGCTGCGGGCGCTCAACACCGCCCGGGTGGACGTCCTGACCGCCCGGCTGGCGGAGAACCTGCACTTCGTCGCCCGCGGCTCGACCACCAAGTACGCCGACCAGTGGACGAAGGCCACCGAACACCTGGCCGGAGCCAAGGACCTCCCGCCGGACCGGTCCAACGGCTCCCTGCCGCAGGCCGTCCGGCTGGCGCCGTCGGCCGCCGTGTCGAGCGTCGTGGACGCCTCGAAGCAGTTCGACGAGTGGCGCCGGCGGCACGACGACGCCCGCGCCCTGGAGGTCGACAACGCCGACTACCAGGGCGCCCTGGAGGCCACCGTGACGGCCAAGGGCGACGCGGCCACCGCCGACGCCGCCTTCAACGCCACCGACAAGGCGCTCGCCCGGGCCGCCGACATCGAGCAGGACCGCTTCGACAAGGCCGCCGAGGGCACCGGCGGGGACCTGCGCGCCGCCGCCGTCGCCGCCGCGCTGCTCGGCCTGGTGGCCGCGACCGCCGCGCTGCGGGGCCTGGGCCGGCGACTGGCCGAGTACCGGTGACGGGCAGAGGGGGAGACGCAATGCGCACCAGAGGATCCAGCGGATCGAGGAGAAGGACCAGGCCCGCCGCCGCGCTCGCGCTGCTGGCGGCCGGCACGGCCGTGCTCACCGGGGGCGGCCCGGTCGGCGCCGCACCGGCGGCCACGACCGCCGCGCCCCTGGCCGTCCAGGAGGAGCAGGCCCCGGCCGACGGCTGCGACATCTACAGGAGCGTGCCGCCGAGCACCGACGACGGCCCGGCCGTGAAGGCCATCAAGGCCCGGCGCAGCCTGGTGATCGGCGTGGACCAGAACAGCTACCGCTGGGGCGCCCGCAACCCGAACACCGGCCAGATCGAGGGCTTCGACATCGACCTCGCCCGGGCGATCGGCGCGGCCGTCATGGGCGACCCGGACAAGGTGGTGCTCAAGCCGGTGGCCACGGCCGACCGGATCGACGCCATCAAGAAGGGCCGGGTCGACCTGATCGTCCGCACCATGACGATCAACTGCAAGCGGATGGAGGACGTCGCCTTCTCCAAGCCGTACTTCAACATCAGCCAGCGCGTCCTGGTGCCGAAGTCGTCGCCGGCGAAGAACATCGACGACGCGGTCAAGGACAAGGCGGTCTGCGCCGCCGACGGCTCCACCGCCCTGACCGTGGTCAAGGAGAAGAAGACCGCCCGGCAGGTCGTCACGGTGGAGAACCAGCTGGACTGCCTGGTCCTGATGCAGCTCGGCAAGGTCGACGCCACCATGACCGACAACGGCCTGGCGGCCGGCCAGGCCGCGCAGGACCAGACCGTGCGGATCGTGGACGGCGAGGCCCAGCCGGAGGTGATCGGCGTCGCCATGCTGAAGGACAGCACCGACCTGGCCGCCCGGGTCAACCAGGTCCTGGCCGACTACTACGCGCGCGGCGACTGGACCCGTTCGTACGAACACTGGCTCAAGCCGTACATGCTCAACGAGGCCGAGCACTACTGGCCCGCACCGCACTGATCCGGCGTCGGGGCAGGTCCGGGGGCGGCGCGCGGGACGGCGCGGGACGGCGCGGGACGGCGCGCAGGACGGCGCGGGAGAGGTGGCGCACGATCCGTCAGCGGGGCGTTGACGGCACGTTGACGCCCCGCGCCCGCTCCGCCCGAACGGCCACCGGCTAGGGTTCGGGACGATCACCACGGGGAGACCGGTGGTGGACACGGGGGTTGTCGTGGGACCGCACGTCCGGTACGTCGAGCACGTCAGGTACGTCGGGATCGCACGCGAGGAAGGAAGGACACCGCGGTGGCGGCATCGGCTGGCCCGGTACTGAGCCGGGAGGAGGTCGACCGCGCGCTCGCCCGCCTCGGCGCGGAGCGGGACGCGGTCGAGTCGGCGCTGCTCGCCCTCCAGGACCACCCGGGCCTGCGGCTGCTGGACGGCGCCGAGCTGTCCGGGCGCACCCTGGAGCGCTGGTCGGTCGCCGGCAAGGGACTGCCGCTGCTCTGGGCGCTGTTCGACCGCTACTCCGAGGCCCTGGCCTCGGCCCGGGCCGTCCGGGCCCGCAAGGCCAAGCCCGGCACACCCGAACTCGCCGAGCTGAGCGAACTGCTGACCGGCGACGCGGTGACCGTCCCGGGCGGGGTGGTGCCGGACGGCCCGCAGGTGCTCGGCGCGCCCGCCAAGCTGGTCGAACGGATCAGCCTGGACGCGCTGATGACCCGGATGAACTCCTGGTACGCCACCGTTCTGGAGGTGGTCAGCGCCGCCGACGCGGTCTGGTCGGCGCTGCCGGCCCGGATCGACCTGCTGCTGGCCGAGCTCCAGCGGGTGCGCACCCTGGCCGCCTCGCTCGGCGTGCGCACCGGCGCCCACCCGCTGGGCGACGACCTGGCCGGCATCGAGAAGGACCTCACCGAGCTGCGCACCGAGGTGCGCGGGGACCCGCTGGCACTGTGGCGCCCGGCCCGGGTGCCCGCCCAGCGCGGCACGGTCCCGGAGGGCTCGGCCTTCGCCGGCCCGGCCGGGGTGGTGGACACCGAGCGGTTCGACCGGGCCGGGCGGGCACTGGACGGCGTCCGGCTGGAGCTGGAGGACCTGCTGCGGCTGCGCGACGAGGCCGAGGACCGCCTCCAGGGCGTCGGCGACCTGCTCCAGCGGGCCGACGCCACCCTGGCCGAGGCCCGCCGGGCGCGCGGCGAGGTGCTGGCGAAGATAGCGTCCAGCGACGTCCCGGCGGTGCCCGGACCGGCCTCGGCGCTGCGCGAGCGGATCGTCGCGGCGCTGGACCTGCGCCAGGCCGGGCAGTGGGGCCGGCTGGCGCCGCTGCTGGACACGCTGGAGGACGCCGCCGCCAAGGAGCTGACCCGGGCCCGGCAGTCGCTCTCCGAGGTGACCCAGCCGCTGGCCGTCCGGGCCGAGCTGCGCGGCCGGCTGGACGCCTACAAGGCGATGGCGGCCCGGCTGCGGGTCTCCGAGGACCCGGAAGTGATCGAACGGTACGAGAAGGCGCGCTGGCTGCTGTGGAGCGCGCCCTGCGACCTGCGGGCGGCGGCCGCCGCGGTGGCCCGGTTCCAGCAGTCGCTGCGGCCGGCCCACACCGAGGCCGGAACCGGGCAGGCTCAGGAGGCGGCCGGCCGGCCGCCGGCCGACGGAGAGGTTCAGGGGGGCTGAGGTTGATGGGCGGGACGTGCGAACGGCCGGAGTGCTCCGGCAGCGGCAGGATCGACGCCGACGGCTACTGCGACGAGTGCGGGCTGGCCCCGGCGGCCAGGACCACCGCCACGCCCGGGGGGGCGACGACGGGGACCGCGGGGACGGGAGCACCGACGACGGGAGCACCGACGACGGGAGCACCGGGGACGGCAGCACCGGGAACCGGAGCACCGGCGTCCGCCGGCCCCGGCTCGCCCTGCCCGCGCGACTGCTCCGGCACCATCGACCCGGACGGCTACTGCGACGAGTGCGGCCTGACCCCGCCCGGCGGCGACACCGGTGTCACCCAGCCGTACGTCCCCTCCGCCCGGGTCTCCCCCGGTTCCGGCCCCACCGGCTCCGGCCACGGCTCCGGCGGCCCGGCCCGTTCGATGTCGGCCCGCACCGGCTCGGCCCGTACGATGTCCGGCCGTTCCCGCTCGCACCGCTCCACCCGCACCGGCAGCGGCCGCTCGCTCTCGGTCCGCTCCACCCGGGGCGGCGGCACCGCGGGCACCCGCAGCCGGCTGGGCGCCGGCCTGGTCACCGTGCCGACCGTCGAGGCGGCCGACCCGTCCCGGGCGGTGCTGGCCAACCCCGAGGTGCCCGAGCGCAAGCGGTTCTGCTCCAAGTGCGAGGCCCCGGTGGGCCGGGAGAAGAACGGCAGCCCGGGCCGCCCGGACGGCTTCTGCACCAAGTGCGGCACGCCGTACTCGTTCACGCCCAAGCTGCGCCGCGGCGACCTGGTCGGCGGGCAGTACGAGGTGGTGGGCTGCCTGGCGCACGGCGGGCTCGGCTGGATCTACCTGGCGGTGGACCGGCGGGTCAACGACAAGTGGGTGGTGCTCAAGGGCCTGCTGGACACCGGCGACGAGGACGCGCTCGCGGTGGCCGTCGCCGAGCGGCGGTTCCTGGCCGAGGTGGACCACCCGAACATCGTCCGGATCATCAACTTCGCCGAACACCCGGACCTGCGCACCGGCGCCACCGACGGCTACATCGTGATGGAGTACGTCGGCGGGAAGTCGCTCAAGGACATCGCCAACGAGCGCCGCACCGCGGACGGCCGGCGCGAGCCGCTGCCGGTCGAGCAGGCGATCGCCTACGCGCTGGAGGCGCTGCCGGCCCTGGGGTACCTGCACGGCCGGGGCCTGGTGTACTGCGACTTCAAGATCGACAACGTGATCCAGAGCGGCGACACGCTCAAGATCATAGACATGGGCGCGGTCCGCCGGCTCGACGACGACGGCCCGATCTACGGCACCATCGGCTACCAGGCCCCGGAGATCGCCACCGACGGCCCCTCCGTCGCCTCCGACCTGTACACCGTGGCCCGCACCCTCGCGGTGCTCACCTTCGACTTCCAGGGCTACAGCGGCACCTACCGCGACTCGCTGCCCGGCCCCGAGCAGGTCGAGGCCTTCGCCCGGTACGAGTCCTACTACCGCTTCCTGGTCCGCGCCACCGACCCGGACCCGGCCCGCCGCTTCGCCTCCGCCGAGGAGATGGCCGACCAGCTCACCGGCGTGCTGCGGGAGATCATGGCCCTCCAGGACGACCGGCCCCGGCCCGCGCCGTCCACCCTGTTCGGCCCCGAACTGCGCGTCGTCGACACCGAGCTGGTGCTGCCCACCGAACAGGCCGGACAGCTCCGGGTGGCCCCCCTGGACCCGGCCGCCGCCGCCCTCGCACTGCCCGTACCCCGGGTCGACCCCGGTGACCCCAACGCCGGCTTCCTGGCCGTCCTGGTCACCCCCGACCCCGAGGAGACGCTCGCCGCGCTGGCCGCCGCGCCCACCGTCTCGGTCGAGAGCCGGCTGCGCGAACTGCGCACCCTGCTCGAACTCGGCCGCCACCCGGACGCCGTGCGCCGCCTCGCCGAACTGGAACAGGACCAGCCGGACGACTGGCGGGTGGTCTGGTACCGCGGCCTGACCGCGCTGGTCGGCAGCGAGGCCCCGCCCCGGGCCGAGGAGCGCGCCGGCGCCGAGAGCGAGGAGCGCCCGGAGGCGAGCGGGCGGGTCACGGCCCTGCGGGCCGCCGCGGAGGCCTTCGACGCGGTCTACGACGCCTTCCCCGGCGAGGCCGCCCCCAAGCTGGCCCTCGCCATCTGCGCCGAACTGCTCGCCGACGGCGGCGACGCGGCCGAGTTCTACCGACTGGTGTGGGCCACCGACCACGCCTACCTGAGCGCCGCCTTCGGGCTGGCCCGGGTCCGGCTGGCCGAGGAGGACCGGACCGGCGCGGTCCGCGTCCTGGAGACCGTCCCGGCCACCTCCAACCAGTACACGGCCGCCCGGATCGCCGCCGTCCGGGCCCGGCTGCGCGAGCGCCCGGCCACCGACGACCTGGCCGTCGACCTCGGCGCGAGCTCCGCGCAGCTGACCGCGCTGCGGCTGGACTCCCGCCGCCGCGAGGAGCTCGCGGTCGAGGTGCTCGACGCGGCCCTCGGCTGGGTCGGCGCCGAGGCGGCCGCCGGCCGACGGGCCACCGACCTGGTGGTACTGGGACGTCCCGCACAGGAGCGGGAACTGCGCTTCGCCCTGGAACAGTCCTACCGGGTACTCGCCCGGTTGGCCGACCGGGCCGAGATCAGGATCGAGATGGTGGAACGGGCCAACCGTGCCCGTCCCAGGACGTGGGTGTAGCAGATGCCGCAGCAGACCGAGTGCCCGAGCTGTTCGGAGCCGATGGACCAGGAGGACGCCTTCTGCGGCTCCTGCGGGACCGGCCGGAACGGCCGGGCGGCCCCCGGCTCGATGCCGGCGAGCTGGGCCGCCGCGCGCGGCGAGGCCGTACCGTCGCCGCGCGGGCCGGTCTGCGTGCACTGCGGGCAGCCGCAGGTCGCCCCGGACGGCTACTGCGAGGGCTGCGGCGGCGCCCAGCCGCGCCCGCGCGACCACATGGAGAAGTCGCTCGGGGGCGTCGCCGGGGTCAGCGACCGCGGCGTGCGCCACCACCGCAACGAGGACTCCTTCACCGTCGCCGCGACCTCGCTGCCCGGCGGCGAGCCGGTCGTGGTCGCCGTGGTGTGCGACGGCGTCTCCTCCTCCGACCGCCCGGACGAGGCCTCGGAGACGGCCGTGGACGCCGCCTCCGAGTCGCTGCTGACCGCCCTGGAGGCCGGCCGGGACCCGAACCGGGCGATGCACCAGGCCATCGCCGACGCCGCCAAGGCCGTCGCCGACCTCGCCACCGACGGCGCCGGCCCCACCCGCCCCGACCTCAACGCGCCCGCCTGCACCTACGTCAGCGCCATAGCCGCGGGCGGACGGGTCACCATCGGGTGGGTCGGCGACACCCGGGCGTACTGGATCCCGGACGACCGCGCCGCCGCCGAGCCCTTCCGGCTCACCCAGGACGACTCCTGGGCGGCCCGGATGGTCGAGGCCGGGCTGATGAGCGAGGCCGAGGCCTACTCCGACCCCCGCGCGCACGCGATCACCGGCTGGCTCGGCGCCGACGCCGAGGAGGTCGTGCCGCACACCCTCGACTTCACCCCGCACGTCCCCGGGGTGGTGCTGATCTGCACCGACGGGCTGTGGAACTACGCCGAGGCGGCCACCGACCTGGCGTACTACGTGCGCCCGGACGCCCGCACCGAGCCGCTCGCCACCGCACAGACCCTGGTGAAGTTCGCGGTCGCGGCCGGCGGCCACGACAACATCACCGTCGCCGTGCTGCCGATCGACCCGCCGGCCGCCGCCGTCGAGGAGGCCGAGCAGAGCCCCACCGCGCTGGACCTGCCGGTGATCGCTCCGCGGCCGGCCGGCCGACCGGCCGCGGAGGAGGACGAGGACCACGATCCGACCCTGCCGGACCTCCCGGTGATCGGCTCCCCCGCCGCCCCGCTGCCCCCGGTCCCGCCGGTCCCGCCGGCGCCGCCGGCGCCGCCGGAGGTGCCCCCGGCGCCGACCGTCCCGCCGGTCGTCCCCGCCGCTCCGGCCC
>NZ_JBSHBN010000177.1:0-18777 GCF_053612025.1 Kitasatospora sp. NPDC054768 | reverse complement strand
CGGGGGGGCGCCGTCGGCGGCGGCCGACGACTGATCAGCCGCGGTGCGCCGGCCGAAGGTCGAGCAGGTCCCGCGCCAGGACCGGCAGGAACGCCTCCGGGGCGTCGTGCGGGAAGAAGTGCCCGCCGTCGAAGAGGCGGACGGTGGTGCCGGCGGTGGAGTGCGGTCCCCAGGCCCGGAGCTCGTCCTCGGTCGTGGAGGCGTCCGAGCGGCCGCCGTAGACGGTGATCGGGCAGTCCAGCGGCGGGCCGGGCCGGTGCACATGGGTCTCGGCCACCGCGAAGTCGGCCCGCAGGGTGGGCAGCATGACGTTCAGCAGCGGGTTGCCGGCCCGGGCCTCGGCGCCGTGCCCGTTCAACGCTCCGATCCGCTCGAAGAGTTCGGGCGCGGGCGCGTCGTGCACCGGGGTCGCCCGGCGCGGGAGCTGCGGCGCCGGCAGGCCGGCCACCAGGAGCCGCCGCGGTTCGGGCAGGCCGAGCCGGTGCAGGGCCCGGCAGACCTCGAAGGCGATGCCCGCGCCCATGCTGTGGCCGAACCAGGCGTGCGGCCCGTCGAGCAGCGGGGCGACGTCGCGCAGCAGCGGCGGCAGCAGGTCGCCGAGCCGGTCGTGGGGGCGCTCCCGGAAGCGGGACTCGCGCCCCGGCAGCCGGATCGGCACGACCTCGATCTCCGGTCCCAGGTGCGGGGCCCAGGAGCGGAAGGCGGCCGCGCCGCCGCCCGCGTGCGGCAGGCAGAAGAGCCGGAGCCGGGCCGGGGGCCGTCCCCGGCGGCGCACGGCCCACTCCCCGGCCCGGGGGGCGGCCGGGATCCCGGTCAGTCCATCCATCGGGCCACCCTTTCGGCGAGTGCGAGGCAGGTCAGGTTGGGCGGGGCGCTGGGCATCACCGGGAGCACCGAGGCGTCGACGACGTACAGTCCCTCGGCGCCGTGCACCCGGCAGCGCTGGTCCACCACCGCCTCCGGGTCGTCGGCCGGCCCCATCCGGGCGGTGCCGACGGCGTGCCAGCTCGGCGAGACGAACCTGGTCACGGCGCCGCGCAGCAGCCGGTCCTCCCGGACCATCCGGTCGGTCCAGACCAGCACCCGCTCCAGCAGCCCCGCCATCGGCGTCGACCGCAGCAGCTCCCAGGCCTGCCGGACGGCGGCCATCAGCAGTTCGACGTCGGCCGGGTCGGTCGCCAGGCCGAGCAGGATCTCCGGCGGGGTGGCGGCGTCCGCGTCCCGGATCGTCACCGAGCCGCGGGAGGCGGGCCGCAGCACCATGGCGGACAGCCCGACGGCCAGTTCGGCGCGGAGCATGCCGGCGATCAGCGGGTTCGCCGCGACGGGCACCGCGTCCAGCAGGAACAGCCCCAGGTCCGCCGCGGCGCCGGCCGGGTCGGCGGCGCAGCGGGCGGTGACCTGGTGCCAGCTGTCGCCGGCCCGGCAGACCCCGGCGCGGGGCTCGGACCAGAGCACGACCGCCGGGTGGTCGACGAGGTTGCGTCCCACGCCGGGCAGGTCCAGTGCGGGGGTGATGCCCAGGGCGGCCAGCAGCCGCGGGTCGCCGATGCCCGAACGCTGGAGCACCGCCGGGGTGTTGACCGCCCCGGCGGCCAGGGTCACCCGGCCGGCCGCCACCTGCCGGAGCCGTCCGTCGCGGCGCACCTCGACCCCGGTGGCCCGGTTCCGCGCGTCCAGCAGGACCCGGGTCACCGTGCTGCCGGTCCACAGGGTCGGGCCGTCGCCCCGCTCCCGGGCAGGGCGCAGGTGGCTCTCGGCCGTCGAGATCCGGCGCTCGTCGACGGCGTTGGCGGGCGTGACGCCGGCGCCGAGCGCGGCGCCGGAGTTGAGGTCCGCCAGGACGGGCACGCCGAGCCGGGCGCAGCCGTTCAGGAAGGCCCGGGCCGTGGTGGCGAGCGCGTCCTCGCCGGTCCGGCGGATCGGTACCGGTCCCCGCGTGCCGTGCGCCGGCCCCTCGGCGTCGTGGTCCGTCTCCAGGGCGACCAGGTACGGCAGCATCCGTTCCCAGGTCCACTCCGGGTTGCCGGCGGCCGCCCAGGCGTCGAGGTCCGCGGGCAGCGGGCGCAGCGCGAGCGCGCCGTTGACGGCGGAGGAGCCGCCGACCACCTTGCCGACCCCGTACGGGAACCCGCGCCTGGCGCCCTCGGACGCCTTGGCGGTGAAGTCCCAGTTGCGGCCGGTCAGGACGGGCACCCCGGCCCGCTCGTCGGACGCGCCGTCGCCGTCCGGGAGTTCCCCGGCCTCGATCAGCAGCACCCGGCGCCCGGGCCGTCGCGACAGGCGTGCGGCGAGCACCGCCCCCGCCGAGCCCGCGCCGACGACCACGTCGTCCCAGTACGGGATCCCGCTCTCCGTGCTCACCTGCTCACGCCCCCCGCCGGTCCTTGACCAGGGCGGCCAGTCCGGCCACCGTGGGGTTCTCGAAGAGCAGTTGGAGGCCTTCCTCGGTGTCGCCCTCCCACTGGAACGCCTCCCGCACCTTGGTGAGGATGTGCACGGCGTGCAGGGAGTCGCCGCCGAGTTCGAAGAAGTTGTCCTCGACCCCGAAGCCGTCCAACTCCATGACCTCGGCCCAGATCGCGAGCACGGCCGCCTCGAACTCGTCGCGGGGGGCGACGAGTTCCTGCTCGTCCAGTTCGCTCCACGGCGCCGGCAGCGCGGCGGCGTCGACCTTCCCGTTGGCGCTCAGCGGGATCGCGTCGACGAGCAGGCAGTGCTTGGGGACCATGTAGTCGGGGAGGCGCTCGGCCAGCTCCGCCAGCAGTACGGCCGGGTCCGGGCGCACCGGGCCGCCGGGTGCCGCGGCCCCGGGGTCGCAGCCGGGTCCGGCCGGGACGGCGTAGGCCACGAGCTGGCGGCGGCCGGTGGCGGGGTTGGTGTCGACCCGGGCGATCGCCCGGCCGACGCCCGGGAGCCGTTCCAGGGTGGCGGCGATCTCGCCGAGTTCCACCCGGTAGCCGTTGAGCTTCACCTGGAAGTCCCGTCGGCCGAGGAACTCGATGTCCCCGCCGGGCAGGTAGCGGCCCAGGTCCCCGGTGCGGTAGAGCGTCTCGCCGGTCTCCGGGTGGCGCACGAAGCGCTCCGCGGTGCGCTGCGGGTCCGCCCAGTAGCCCTTCGCCACGCCGGTGCCGCCGATCCAGATCTCCCCGGTGGCCCAGAGCGGGCGGTCCCGGAACCGGTCGTCGAGGACGTGCAGGGTCTGGTTGGCCAGCGGCTTGCCGTAGGGGATCCTGGCCCACTCGGCCGGAACCTCCCCGATCGGGTAGTGCACCGACCAGATGGAGGCCTCGGTCGCCCCGCCCAGGCTGACCACCTCGGCGCGCGGGTGCCGGGCGCGGACGGCGTCGGGCAGCGCCACCGGGATCCAGTCGCCGCTGAGCAGCACGAGCCGCAGGTCGCCGGCCCGCTCGTCGGACAGGCGGGCCGAGGAGTCCGCCCACAGCTGCATCAGGGCGGGCACCGAGTTCCACACCGTGACGCCGTGGCGCTCGGCCAGCTCGGCCCAGTGCAGCGGGTCGTGCGAGCGCTCGGGGCTCGGCACGACGACGGTGCCGCCGGCCGCGAGGGTGCCGAAGACGTCGTAGACGGACAGGTCGAAGGTCAGCGCCGAGAGGGCGAGCACCCGGTCGGCCGGTCCGACCGAGAAGCGGCGGTTGATGTCCCGAACGGTGTTGACGGCCCCCCGGTGGTCGATCATCACGCCCTTGGGGACGCCGGTGGAGCCGGAGGTGAAGATCACGTAGGCGAGGTCCTCCGGGGCCGGCGCGGTCGGCGGCTCGGTGGCCGGCTGTGCCAGCGTCTCCTCGTCGTCCAGGGTCACCAGGACCGTCCCGGCGGGCCACTCCAGCTCGTCCCGGTAGCGGGTCGAGGTGACCACCAGGGCGGCCCGGCCGGACTCCAGCAGCTGCCGGCGGCGCGCCGCGGGCCACTGCGGATCGATCGGCAGGTAGGCCGCGCCGGAGGCCGTCACCCCGAGGACCGCCGGGATCTGCTCCGGGCCCCTGTCCAGCACCACGCCGACCAGCTCGCCGCGGGAGGCGCCGAGGCCGGCGAGCCGGTGACCGAGCCGGTGCGCCGAGGCCAGCACGTCGCCGTAGGCGAGCGCGCCGCCCTCGGAGACGACGGCCGTGGCGTCCGGGGTGCGCCGCGCCTGGTCGGCCACGAGGCTCAGCAGCGTCCCGCCGGGCAGGTCGAGGGCGGTGGCGTTGACCCGCTCGCGCTCCTCCAGCTGCGCGGCCGGGGCCCCGACCGTGGGGGCCAGGTCGTCCCAGAGGGCCGGATCGTCGCTCAGCCGGCCGAGCAGGGTCCGGAAGGCGGCGAACATGTCGTCGAGCAGGCCGTCGGGGAACAGCGCCTCCACCGCGTCCCAGTTGAAGACCAGTTCGCCGTTCTCCTCCAGCACCTGGTGGTCGAGCCAGACCTGCGGGGTCTGGCTCACCCCGTGGCGGTAGTCGCCGAAGAACGCCATGCCGTCCATCGTGTCGGCGTCGCCCGAGAAGCCGAGGGCGCTGGTGAAGACGATCGGCATGCCGGCGCCGAGGCCGCTGCCGAGCCGGCGGGCCCGCTCGCGCAGCACGCGCACGCCGCTGTACGCCAGGTGCTCCAGGTCCCGCATCAGCTGCTGCTGGAAGCCGGCGGTGCGCCGGGCGAAGCTCTCGTCCTGGCCGCCGCTGATCCGCAGCAGGGTCAGCGAGGTGAAGTCGCCGATGATCCCGCCGATCTGCGGGTGCGCCTCGGCGGGCCGGTTGAACAGGGTCAGGTTGAGGGTGAAGTCGCCCTGCGACGTCCACTGGCGCAGCACGTCGGCGAAGGCCGCCAGCAGGACCGACGAGGGGGTCAGGCCGCGCTCCCTGGCGGTCTTCTTGACCAGCTCCCACTGCTCGCGGGGCAGCGAGGCCCGGCGGCGGGTGAAGACGGTCCGCTCGGCCGAGCCGGGCTGGATCGCCAGCGGCAGGTCCGGGGCCGGGGGCAGTTCGTCGAGGCGGTCCAGCCAGTACTTCTCGGCGGCCCGGTACCGGGCGCCGCCGCGCTTCTCCTCCTCGGCGAGGACGAAGTCCCGGTAGCCGATCGCGAACGGCTCCGGCGCCCACTGCTCGTCCTCGTAGTGGCGCTGCCAGTCGCGGAAGAACAGGTCGAAGCTGTAGGCGTCCATGATCAGCAGGTCGAGGCTGACGTGCAGGCGCAGCCCCTCGCGGTGCCGGGTGGCGCGGATGTCGAACAGCGGCCAGGTGTCGGGGGCGAGGACCTGGTGGTCCAGTTCGGCCCGCAGCGAGCGCAGGTGCTCCTCGAAGGCGTCCTCGGTGGCGTCCGCCCGGTCGTAGTGGCGGATCTCGTAGTCCGGGACCTCGGGCAGCACCCGCTGGCGGCCGTCCGGGCCGATCACCGCGCGCAGCATGTCGTGCCGGGCGACGACCTTGCGCAGGCTGCGCTCCAGACGGTCCACCTCCAGGCCGTCGCGGTCGAGCTCGAAGTAGAAGTGGGTGGCCACCCCGCCCAGTTCGAGCGCCCGGTTGTGGCCGATCCAGTAGGCGTGCTGGATGTCGGTGAGCGGGAACGGCTCGTGCCGCTGGTCGGGCCGCGCGGTGAGCGGCGCCGGGCCGGCGCCCTGCCCGGCCGCGCGGAGCAGGTCGATCAGCTCGCCGCGCCGGGCCCGGAGTTCGTCGCGGATCCGGGCGGTGACCGCGCCGGGCGGCGCGATCACTTCGAGGCTGTCGCCGGAGAGCCTCAGCTTGATGCCCAGGTGCTGGAGCTCCGAGATCAGGTCGTGGTCCATCGCGGGTCGTCCCCCTGGGGTCAGTGCTGAGCCGGACACGTGGTCATGAGTGCGGCGACGGCCGCGACGTGGGTGCCGGTGAGCAGGGTGTGGTGGGTGCCGTCGGTCCGGTCGGCGGTGGTCCGGCCGGTGGTGAGCGGGGCCCAGCCCCACTCGGCGGAGTCCGCGTGGGGGTGGTCGGCGAACTCGCTGACCCTCCCGTGCGCCGCCCGGATCACGGTGGTGTCGGCCGTGATCGTCCCGGTGCGGTAGCGGTGGCAGGCGGTGATGATTCCCCGGAACACCGGCCAGCTGAGGGCCAGGTCGGCGGCGTCCGGGAGGTCGAGCCCCTGTTCGCGGGCCAGCGCCACGGCCCGGGCGAGCCGTTCCGCCGCCGGGGCCGCGGCCACCTCGGCGGCCGCCCCGGGGCGCACGGCCGCCGGGTCGAAGCCGATGTCCAGGTCCTCCAGGAACCAGAGCAGCACGGCCGCCTCGTCCGTCTCCCGGGCCCTGTCCGTCTCCCGGGCCCCGTCCGTCTCCCGGGCCCCGGGGGCAGCGGCCCGCTCGGGGGCCGGGGAGTCGATCACCACGAAGCGCTCCACCGTCTCGCCCCGCTGCTCCAGCAGCCGGACCAGTTCGAAGGCGATCACCGATCCGGAGGACCAGCCGGCCACCCGGTACGGCCCGTGCGGACGGACGGCGAGCAGCGCCCGCGCGTAGCACTCGGCCAGCTCCTCCACCGTGTCCAGCGGATCCCGGCCCACGCCCGGGCCGGGCGCCTGGAAGGCGTGGGCGGGGCCGTCGAGCAGTTCCGCCAGGCCCCGGTAGCAGAGCACGTTCCCGCCCGCCGGGTGCACGAGCAGCCACGGCGTTCCGTCGCCGGTGGCGTCGAGCGCCACCAGCGGGGACCACTCCTCCTGCCCGGCCTCCAGGAGGGCGGCGAGCTCGGCGACCGTCCGGTGCTCCAGCAGCGCCCCGAGCGGGGCGCGCAGCCCGAGCCGCTGGCCGACCAGGCCGATGACGCGCAGCGCCGCGAAGGACTGCCCGCCGAGCTCGAAGAAGTCGTCGTGGACACCGACCGGCTCGATGCCGAGGACCGACTCCCAGATCTCCACGAGGACCTTCTCGGTCTCCGTCCGGGGGGCGGTGTACGTCCGGCCCTGTGCGTCGCAGGCCGGGCCCATGGCCTCCAGCGCGCGGCGGTCCAGCTTGCCGTTGGCGGTGAGCGGCAGGTCGTCGAGCACGACGACGAAGCTCGGCACGAGGTGGCCGGGCAGCCGTTCGGCCAGGAAGCCGCGCAGTTCCTCGGGTTCCGGACGCGGTGCGCCCCGCTCGGCCACGGCGTAGCCGGCGAGCTGGCGTCCCGAGCCGGCGGTGCGGGCGACGACGACGGCGTTCCGTACGGCCGGGTGCCGGGCCAGGGCGTGTTCGATCTCGCCCGGTTCCACCCGGAAGCCCTGGATCTTGACCTGGAAGTCGGCGCGGCCCAGGAACTCGATGTCGCCGTCGGGGCGGTAGCGGCCGAGGTCGCCGGTGCGGTAGAGCCGCTCGCCGGTGGCCGGGTCGGTGACGAAGGAGGCGGCCGTCCGGGCGGGGTCGTCGAGGTAGCCGAGCGCGACTCCGGTGCCGCCGATGTACAGGTCGCCGGTGACCCAGTCGGGGGCGTCGCGGCCGGTCCGGTCCAGCACCCGCCAGGTCTGGTTGCCCAGGGGGCGGCCGTAGGGGATGCTCGCCCAGTTCGGGTCCACCCGGTCGATCGGGTGGTGGATGGACCAGATCGACGCCTCGGTGGCGCCGCCGAGGCTGACCACACGCGCCCCGGGCGCGATCCGCCGGATCAGCGCCGGGAGCCGGACGGGGATCCAGTCGCCGCTGAGCAGGACCACGCGCAGCGCGGGGAAGGTCAGCCCGGCCTGCTCGGCGGCCTCGGCGAACAGCTGCATGATCGCCGGCACCGAGTTCCAGACCGTGACGCCGTGCTCGCGCACCAGGTCGGCCCACTGCCCCGGGTCGGCCGACCCGGGCGGCGGCAGCAGCAGGGTCGCGCCGGCCTCGGCGGTGCCGAAGACGTCGTAGACGGACAGGTCGAAGCAGAGCGAGGACACCCCGAGGACCACGTCGCCGGGCCCGATGCCGAACCGGCGGTTGATGTCGACCACGGTGTTCAGCGGCCCGCGGTGGTCGAGCACCGCGCCCTTGGGCCTGCCGCTCGACCCCGAGGTGTAGATGACGTACGCGGTGTCGCCCGCATCGCCCGCCCGGGCCGGCGCGGGACCGGCTTCGGCGGCGGGCTCCCCCGCCGTCAGCACCGGGCAGGCGGCGACGGCGGCGATCGATTCCCGTTCCCCGGCCGAGGTGACGACGGCCGCCGCGGGGGTGTCGGCGAGCAGTTCGCCCACGCGTTCCCGCGGCCAGGCGGGGTCGATGGGCACGTAGGCGGCGCCGGCCGCGAGCACGCCGTACACGGCGGCGATCTGCTCGTCGCCCTTCGGCAGGACGACGGCGACCTTGTCCCCGGGGCGCACCCCGGCCGCGGCCAGCCGGGCGGCCAGCTCCTGGGCGCGGGCGTGCAGTCGCCGGTAGTCCACGGCGCCGTCCGCGGTCAGCACGGCCGCGGTGTCGGGCCGCTGCGCGGCCTGCCGGGCGAGCGCGCGGTCGAGCAGGCCCGTGGGCACGGGGCCGGCCGTGTCGTTGACGGCGGCCCGGCGCTCGCGCTGGGCGGCCGGCAGCAGGTCGAAGGAGCGGCGCTCCCAGGCGGCCGGGTCGTCGGCGAGCAGCAGGAGCAGGTCGCGGTAGGCGGCGTGCATGGCGTCGATCAGCCCGGCGGGGAACATCGCCTCGATGAGGTCCCAGACCACCCACAGGCCGCCGTCGCTCTGCTCCCAGAACTGGTTGTCGAGCAGCACCTGGGGCGTCTCCAGGTGGCTGAAGACCGGCTGGTCCAGGTGCCCCATGAACAGGCCGCTGCCGACCACGAACGGGCAGGCCGCCCGGCCCGGGGTGCGGCGCACCTGGTTGAGGGTCTGGAGCACCTTCACCCCGCTCCAGTAGGTGTGCTCCATGTCGGTCATGACCCGGGTCTGCAGCCGCCGCGCCCGGTCGTGGAACGGCTCGTCGTGCCGCCAGTCCACCTCCAGCGGGTAGAGCGAGGCGAAGTTGCCGACCACCTCGGTGATCTGGGGGTGGATCGGCAGCCGGTGGGTCATCATGTTGTTGAGCAGGAAGTGCCGCGAGCCGCTCCAGTGCGCCACCGTCTCGGCGTAGACCGCGTACACCGCGTTGGTGGGGGTGACGCCGTGGTCCGTGGCGCGCCGCTTGAAGCGGGCCCACTGCTCGGCGTCCAGGGTGAACTCGCGCCGGGTCAGCCGGGCCCGGGTCCGGGTGTCCGCGCCGCTCACCAGCGGCAGGTTCGGCGCCTCGGGCCAGTCGGCCATCCGGTCGCACCAGTACGCCCGGGAGGCCTCGCCGCGCTCCGACTCCTCCAGCGCGGCCAGCGCCAGCACGCAGTCGCGGTAGCCCAGTTCGAGGTCGTCCAGGGCCTCGGACGGGTCGTGGTAGGCACGCAGCACGCTGTCCAGGAAACGGCCGGTGCCCGGGCCGTCGCTGAAGAAGTTGTTGTTGTTGTAGTGCAGCCGGGCCCGGCCGTCGCCGTAGCGGGTGATCCGCACGTCCATCCAGGGCCAGGTGTCCAGCGGGAGTTCGGCCGCCTGCATCTCGTCGCGGGTCCGCTCGACGGCGGTCATCGCCTCGGCCTCGCCGGCCTGCCGCAGGTCCGCCACCCGCACCCGTACGGGCGCCGGGTCGCGGACGGTCTCCAGTTGGAGGTCCTCCCGCACCACCACCAGGCTGCCGCGCTGGCGGTGCAGCATCCGGTTGAGCGCGGCCTCGAAGCGCTCCGGGTCGAGCTCCGCGAAGTCGAACTCCATGTACTGGTGCGGCCGGACGTGGTACTCGAACTGGGCGGTGCTGCCGACCAGGAAGGACATCTGCAGGTCGGACGGGGGGAACGGTTCGTGGCGCCGCTCGGGGTCGGGTACCGCCCGCGGCAGCGCGCCGGCCCGCCGGGCGGTGTCTCCCTGCTTCAGGAGCGCGATCAACTCGGCCTTGTTCTCGGCGAGTTCGTGCCGGATGTGGTCGGGAAGCGAGCCGGCGGCGGCGCGCACCTCGATGCGGTCGCCGTCGACCAGCCGCAGCCGGACGCCGTGCTGGGCGAGCCGGCCGAGCAGCTCGGCCGGGTCGCCGTGCCGTCCGTGTGCTGTCATTCCGGGAACTCCTGTTCGGGCGGTCGGGGGCGCGGGCCCTGGCGGGCCGGGCCCCGCGGGGAGGCTGGGCGAAGTCGGGTGGTGGGGAACGGGGCGCGACGGCGCCCGGTGGTGCGGGGGCGGGGCCGCCGGGGCGGCCCGCGGTCCTCGGAGACCGCGGGACGTCCCGGGGCGGCCGACGGCACGGCCCGCGGGCGGGTCAGAAGGTGAGGACCTCGACGTCCCCGGCCTCGTCGGCCCCGCCGTCGTCGGCGGCGACCAGGCTCCGGAGCGTGATCTGCCGCAGGATCAGGTCGACCACGTCGGCGACGGTGTTGCCGCCGAACACGAAGGAGGGCGGGACGTCCGCGGAGAAGTCCGCCAGCAGCCGGTTGCGCAGCCGGACCGCGGTCAGCGAGTCCAGACCCAGCTCGTTCAGCCGCCGGTGTCCGAAGGTCGGGCGCAGCTCGTCCCGCTGGCGCGCCGTGAGGCCCAGCAGCTCGCCGGCGGCGGCCAGCAGTTCCTCGGTGACGGCGGCCCGCCCGGCCCGCGGGTCGCGCAGGGCGAGTTCGACCGCCTGCTCGGCGGTGCGGTGCCCGGCCGGCTCCGCCGGCGCCTGCGGCGACCGCCCGTCGAGGGACGGCTCCGCGGCCCGCGCCGGGGCCAGGCCGCTCAGCAGGGTGTACGGCGGCCGCCGGTCGTCGGCGGCCGTGAACGCGGCCCAGTCGACCGCCGCCAGGCCCACCACCGGCAGGTCGCCGCCCAGCACGCGCCCGAAGGCCGTCAGGGCCTCGTCGGTGCCGATCCCGGTGATGCCGGCGCGGGCGAGCCGGGCGAGCAGCTCCGGGCGGGCGGCCAGGCCGGCCTCGGCCCACGGGCCCCAGTTGATGCTGAGGGCCGGCTGCCCGTCGTGGCACCGCTGTTCGGCGAGAGTGTCCAGGAAGGCGTTGGCGGCGGCGTAGTTGGCCTGGCCGGCCGATCCGGTCAGCGAGGCGAGCGAGGAGTAGAGCACCAGGAAGTCGAGCCCGGCGTCGGCGGTCAGGGTGTGCAGGTGCTGCGCGCCCCGGACCTTCGGCCGCAGGACCGCGGCGAAGCGGCCGCGGTCGAGGTCGACCAGCGGGGCGTCGTCGGTGGTCCCGGCGGCGTGGACGACGCCGCGCAGCGGGGGCAGCTCCCGGCCGATCCGCCCGAACAGGCCGGTCATCGCCGGCAGGTCGGCCACGTCGGCGGGCCAGAGCTCGACCCGCACACCGCCGGCCCGCAGCTCCGCGACCTCCCGCGGGGGTTCGGCCGGCACGGAACGGCCCGTCAGCACCAGGCAGCGCGCACCCAGGTCGGCGAGCCGACGGGCGGTGGCCAGGCCCAGCGCGCCGAGCCCGCCGGTGACCAGGTAGCTGCCGTCCGCCCGGACGGGTGCCGTCGGCGAGCCGCCGAGCGCGGCCTCCCGCAGCCGGGCGGCGTACCAGCGGCCGTCCCGCACCGCCAGGTGGCCGCGCCCCGCGAGGCCGGCGACCCGCGCCAGCAGTCCGGCCAGCGTCGGCGGGGTCCGGCGCGGTTCGAGGTCCACCTGGACGCACGTGAGGTCGGGGTACTCGGCGACGACCGCCTTGGCCAGTCCGGTCAGCGGCGCCTGGCCGGCGTCCGGGCGGGTCGGCGCCTGCGGCACCCGCACCGCGCCGGTCGAGCAGACGACCAGGTCGGGCCGGTCCGCGCCGAACTCCCGCAGGAACCCGCGCAGGATCGCGAAGGCCGTGCCGGCGAGCACGACGGCGTCGTCCCCGGCGCTCTGGAGGACCAGTCCGGCGACCCCGTCCACCCGGCCGCGGGCCTCGGCGAACAACCGGGCCACCGCCTCGTCCGAGGCGTCCGGGGCGACCAGCAGACCCAGGGCCGGGACGGCCGCCTCGGCGCACCAGCCGTCCACCAGCGACGCGTCCGTCCCGCAGACCAGCCAGGTGCCCGGCCGGCCGGCGGTACCCGCCTCCGGCGCCGGCACCCAGTCGGTGCGGTAGCCCCGCACCGCGGCCCCGGCCGCCGCTCCAACCGCCGCTCCGGCCGCCGCCGCGATCCGCTCCGGCGCGACCGGCCGCAGCCGCAGCGCCTCGACGGTGGCCAGCCGTTCGCCGTCCTCGGACACCAGCTCCAGGTCGAAGGAGCGTTCGCCGTCGGCGCCGGTTCCGGCGTCCCGGGCCACGCACCACAGCCGCGAGGGCAGCGGACGGTGGACGGTGATCCGGTCGATGCCCACCGGCAGGAGCAGCTCCCCGGTGTCGCCGAGGAACGCGGCGGTCGTGTGGAAGCACGCGTCGAGCAGGACGGGGTGCGCCCGGTACGCCGCCCGGTCCTCGGCCGGGAGGTCCGCCTCCACCAGGCCGACGGCCTCCTTCTCGCCCGCCCACAGCGCCCGGAGGGCGCGGAAGGCCGGGCCGTACTGGAGGCCCCGGGCGCGCAGCGTCCCGTACAGGGCGTCGACGTCCCGCTCGGCCAGGGCGGCCCGCAGGAGGCCGGGGTCGACCCGGGTGTCCGGGGCCGGCCCGGCGGGCCGGGCGGCCTCCACCGTGACGTGCCCCGTCCAGGCGGCCGCCCCGGACACCCGCGCGAAGCCGCGGACCCGGTGACCGTCCGGCAGGGGCTCGACGACCGCCTGGGCGGTGACGGGCGCGTCCTGCGGCAGGGCGAGGAAGGCGGTGAAGGACACGCCCTGCAGCGTCCGGGGCCCGTCACCGGCGACCTCGCGGACGGCCGCGTCGGCCCACTCCGTCATCGCGGCGGCGGGCAGCACCGGCCGCCCGGCCACCCGGTGCTCGTCGAGGTACCACGGCTGCCCGGCGGTCAGCGTGCGGGAGAACCAGTGGCTCCCGGCACCGGCCAGCTCGACCGGCGCGCCGAGCAGCGGGTGCCGTCCGTCGCCGCCGTCGGTGAACCAGTGCCGGGTCGGGGCGAGCGGGTGGCCCGGCAGCGGGACCGGCAGCGGCGGCCGGCCGTGCTCCCCGTCCCGGTCCCGCAGGACCCCGGCCCAGTCGACCCGTCCGCCCCGGACGTACCACTCGGCCAGCCCGCGCCGGAAGCGGCGGTCGTCGGTGTCGTCCCGGTGCAGGGTCGGCAGGCCGACGGCGTCGGTGAGCACGGCCTCGACGAGCGGACCGAGCACCGGGTGCGGCCCGCACTCGACGACGGTGGTGCAGCCGAGCGCGGCCAGGGCGGCCAGGCAGTCGCCGAACCGCACCGGTTCGAGCGCGTGCCGGGCGTAGTAGGCGGCCGAGAACTCCCGCTCGACGGCGCCGGTCAGGTTCGCCACCACGGGGATCCGGGGGGTGCGGAAGTCGACCGTCGCGGCGATCCGCTCGAACCGCGCGACCGGCCCCTCCATCAGCGGCGAGTGGAACGCCCGGGTGCCGTGCAGCCGGGTGACCTTCGCGCCCCGCCGCTCCCAGTCGGCCGCCAGGTCGGCGGCCGCCCGCTCCGCGCCCGAGACCACCACGTCCTCGGGCCCGTTGAGGGCCGCGAGCACCACCGAACGGTCCTCGGGAAGGTCCGCGCACAGCTGCGCGACCAGCTCGCGGCCGGCGTGGACCGCGTACATCGACCCGGCCTCCGCCAGCTCCTGCATCAGGCCGGCGCGGGCGACCACCAGCCGGACGGCGTCGGGCAGGCTCAGCACGCCGGCGACGCAGGCCGCCACGTACTCGCCGAGGCTGTGCCCGGCCACGGCGTCGGGCCGCACCCCGCAGGCGCGCCACAGCTCGGCCAGCGCGTAGTCCACGGCGAACAGGGCCGGCTGGGCGAACTCGGTCCGTTCCAGGTCCAGCCGCGGGCCCGGGGCGTCGCACAGCGTCGGCAGCAGGGAGACGCCGATCTCCGCGCGCACCAGCGCGTCGACCTCGTCGAGCGCCGTGCGGAAGGCCGCGTGCCCGAAGTACAGCGCCCTGGCCATCCCGGGGTACTGCGCGCCCTGGCCGGTGAACACGAAGGCCACCGGCCCGGGACCGCCGCCGTGCGCGACGCCGTGCACCACCGCGGGGGACGGCAGGCCGTCGCGGTACGCCTCCAGGGCCTCCGCGGCCTCCCGGTTCGACCGGGCCAGCACGGCGAGCCGGTGGTCGTGGTGCTGGCGCCGGGCGCCCGCCGTGTGGACCAGCGCGCTCCACGCCGGGGCGGCGCCGCTCTCCCCCGCCAGCACCCCGGCGTAGTCGGCGGCCAGCCGGCGCAGGGCGGGCCCGCTCTTCGCCGAGACCGGGAGGAAGGACCACTCGCCGCCCTCCGCGGCCTCCACCCGGGCCCGCCGGGCCGGCGCGCCGGAGAGGATCACATGGGCGTTGGTGCCGCCGAAGCCGAAGGAGCTGACCGCCGCCGCCCGGGCGGGGCCCTCGGGCCACTCCGTCGTCGAGCGCGGGATCCGCAGCCGGGAACCGTCCAGCCCGATCAGCGGGTTGACCGTGTCGACGTGCAGGGAGGCCGGGATCCGCCGGTGCTCCAGGCAGAGCACCGCCTTGATCAGGCCGGCCATGCCCGCCGCGGCCTCCAGGTGGCCGATGTTGCTCTTCACCGAGCCGACGTGGAGGTCCGGGCCGGCCGACTCCCCGTACACGGCGCGCAGCGCGCCCATCTCGATCGGGTCGCCGAGCCGGGTGCCGGTGCCGTGGGCCTCGACGTACCCGACCTCCTCCGCGGTCCGGCGGGCGGACCGCAGGGCCGCCCGCAGCACGGCCTCCTGGGACGGTCCGTTCGGCGCGGTCAGCGTGCTGCTGCGCCCGTCGGAGGAGACGGCCGAACCCTCGACCAGGGCGCGGATCCGGTCGTCGGCGGCGACCGCGTCGGACGCCCGCCGGAGCACCACGACACCGCAGCCCTCGCCGCGCACGTAGCCGTCCGCCGCCGCGTCGAAGGTCTTGCACCGGCCGTCCGGCGCGAGCATGCCCGCCTCGGTGAAGACCGTGGTCGGCCCCGGGTCCAGGAGCAGGTTGACGCCGGCCACGACGGCGAGGTCGCACTCGCCGAGCCGCAGGCTGGTGCACGCCTGGTGGAGGGCCACCAGGGAGGACGAGCAGGCCGTGTCCACCACCTGGCTGGGGCCGCGCAGGTCCCACAGGTAGGAGATCCGGTTGGCCGCGATGCTCGACGCGTTGCCGGTCCCGTCGTGGGCCGTGACCGGGACGCCGGCCCGGGCCTGGAGCCGGCCGTAGTCGTTGGTGCTGATTCCGACGAAGACGCCCGTACGGCCCCCGGCCAGCGCCTGCGGGTCCGCCCCGGCGTCCTCCAGGGCCTGCCACACCGTGGTCAGCAGCAGCCGCTGCTGCGGGTCCGTCCGGCGGGCCTCGTCGCGGGAGACACCGAAGAAGGCCGCGTCGAACTCCTCGGCCCCGTCGACGAATCCGCCCCGGCCCGGCTCCCCGTGCTCCAGCCGGTAGCCGAGCAGACGGCGGTGCGCCGGGACCTCGGTCACCGCGTCCCGGCCGTCCAGCAGCAGCTGCCAGAACGCCTCGACATCCTGGGCACCGGGCATCCGGCAGGCCATGCCGACGACGGCGATCGCCTCGCGGTCGTCGGCCGCCCCGGCGGATCCGGCCCGCTCGGTCCGGTCCGTCCTGTCGGTCCGCTCGGTCTTGTCGGTCTTGTCGGCCTCGTCGGTCGGCCCGGTCCGGTCGCCCGTGAGCGCGGCGGCCAGCGCCGCGACGGTGGGGTGGTTGTAGAGATCCTTGGCGTCGACCGGGGCGCCGAGCCAGGCCCGGAGGTCGGCGGCGAGTCCGGCGATCCCCGCGGAGTCGAGCCCGAAGGAGCCGAAGGGGGCGTCCTGCGGGACCTCCCGGGGGGTGAGCCGGCGCAGACCGGCGATCCGCTCGGTCAGCCAGTCGGCCACGGCCTGCCGGGAGCGCTCCGGCGCGGCGTCCGCGGGGGTGTCGCGGACGGCCGCCACGGAGGAAACGTGGACCGGCTTGAGCCCGTCCTCCAGGAAGAGCCGCTTGCACTCCTGCCGGCGGACCTTGCCGCTCGACGTCAGCGGGAGCTGGGCCGGGCGGATCAGCACCACGGTCCGCGGGTCGAGTCCGTGCTCCTCGACGACGGCGAGCCGGATGCTGCGGACGACCTCGTCGCGGTCGGCGCCGCGGAATCCCTCCCGGGTCAGTTCGCTGACCACGACCAGCTGTTCGACGCCCTCGGCGTCCTCCACCGGGAAGGCGACGCCCTTGTCGCGTTCGAGGGCCGGGTGGGAGTCCGCGACGGTCAGCTCGATGTCGTGCGGGTAGTGGTTGACACCGCGGACCACGATCAGGTCCTTGCGCCGTCCGGTGATGTACGTGTGCGGGCCGAGCCGCCCGCCCAGGTCCCCGGTGCGCAGGTACGGACCGCTGCCGTCGGCCAGACGGGCCCCGAAGGCGGCCTCGGTCGCCTCGGCGTTCCGCCAGTAGCCGGGGCTCACGGTGTCGCCGCTCAGCCAGAGTTCACCGCACTGCCCGTCGGGGACGCGGGTCCGGGTCTCCGGGTCGACGACCAGCAGCCCGGTGTCCGGCAGGACGTCGCCGTTGCTCGGGAGGCGGCGGCTTCCCGGCGCGCCGTCCGCCACGCGCCGCAGCCGTCCGCGCCCCAGCTCCTCGATGTCGAAGGCGGCGAGTCCCAGCGGCTCGTCGCGCCGGCGCACCGTCACGGCGAGCGTGGATTCGGCCATTCCGTAGGCCGGGGTGAAGATGTCGGCGCGACATCGGAACGGCGCGAACTCGGCGGCGAACCGCTCGATCGACTGCGGGCGAATCGGTTCGGCGCCGATCATCAGCGTGCGGAGCGCGGAGAGGTCCAGGCCCTCGCGGTCCTCGGGGCGGATGCGGTCGCAGCACAGGTCGAGCGCGAAGTTGGGGCCGAAGGTCAGCGCGGCCCGGTAGCGGGTGGCCGCGGCGAGCCAGCGCAACGGCTCCTGGACGAAGTCGATCGGCGCCAGCAGCACGTTCGTCGCACCGGCCCGCAGCGGGAACAGCAGGCCGGCCACCAGGCCGAAGTCGTGGAAGAGCGGCAGCCAGGACAGCGACACCTCGTCCGGCCCCAGCTCCAGCCCGTCGGCGAGCATGTCGAGCTGCTGGACGATGTTCCGGTGGGTGACCATCACACCGCGCGGGCGCCCCGTCGAGCCGGAGGTGTACTGGAGGTAGCCGACGTCGTCCGGGCGGAGTTCGGGCTCGCGCCAGTCGTCCGGGTCCGCGGCGGTGAGCTCACTTGTCGTCATCACCGCGCAGGAGGAGGGGAGTTCACCGACCATCGACCGGACCCGGTCCGCCCCCACCACGGCGAGCCGCGGATCGCAGTCGTCGACGATGCCTTCGACCCGGGCCCCCTTGCGGCTCCGGGTCGGCGGGAAGGCGGGCACCGCGATCGCCTGCGCGTAGAGGCAGCCCAGGAAGGCGACGGCGTAGTCGACGCCCTGGGGCAGCAGGATGAGCACGCGCTCGCCGGCCAGGCCGCGGGCCTGGAGCCCCGCGGCGAACGCCCGGGCGCGGCGGTCGTACTCGGCGAACGACAGCCGGTCGAGCTCGCTCTCCCCCTCGGCCAGCATGATGATCGCCGGCTTCTCCGGAAACTCGTCAGCTCGTGCACGAACATCATTGACAATGGACACGGAGAAATCCGGACGAGACTTTGTTGCCACGCTTTATCCCGCTTTCGGAGCAGCCTGAAGTGACACACCTGAAGCCGTGAAGGAAACCACTGGAAACCTGCCGGAACGGCAGTGAAAAGTACTCGGGCAGACAAAAGGAAGGGGAGGCGGCAACGCGCCTTCAACCCTCCGACCCGAGGCGGCCTCAGCAGATGCCGGGCATATCCGTTCGCATGGACAACACCACCCTCGACCACTCCCCCGTTTCGCACTCCGGCCGGCCCGGGCCGCCGCGTGATCCGCCGCCCCACCCTGCCGGAGTCCATTGAATTGATGATCACCGTAATGAGCGGCCAGGGGTGCGTCAAGCATCGTCGGAGTTCCTCACAAGCGAAATGCAAGACCACCCCTTCCCCGACACCTGTGAAGAAAGAGTGCGAAAGGACGGCCAGCGTGCAGAAAACGGGCATTGCCGCCATACGGCCCCGCCGGCCCCCGGGGCCCGGACCCCCGCCGCCCGGCCCGGCCGCGACCGTCGGGTCGGGGTCGCACCGCCCGTACGCTGCACGAATCCAGCCCCACGGCAGCGGATCAGACGCTCCGTCAAGATCAAAGAACCGGCGGATACGGCTGGCGCTCCCTACCGAAGCGATCTATGCTCTGTTTCGGCCGCATGACCGAATGGGCTGCCCGACACGGGGAGGTGGGCACGGGGAGCCCGGTCGAATCGGATCGGCCCACGGGCCCCGCGCGGGGATTCGGCGGGAAGTCCACAGACGCATTCCCGCCCGAGCTCGGGTGCGAGTTCCAGCACTCCGCGACATTCCAGGTCGCCGCACCGACCACCCGCCGGGCCGGGTGGGGGGAACAGTTTGAAACTGTTGGCGTGGACATTGCATGACAATGCGCGATCGCTGAGCCGTCAGAACTTCACAGGAGACGGCCCGTTCGGATTTCCTGCCACCGGCCACGGGGCCGCTTGATCCGGGATTCCCCGGACTCCTCGGGCATCCGCCGAGCCGTGGGCCCCGCCGCACCGGGCGGGCGAGGAACAGCTTTCGACAATGGGGGACGACTGCATGACCGCGACTGACTACGCGTCGCTGGCGGAGAGGGCCGGGCGCGCGTTGGAGGAGGCCTCCGCGCAGGAGGTCCTCGCCTGGGCGGCCGAGACCTTCGGCGGGCGGTTCTGCGTGACC
>NZ_JBSHBN010000176.1:0-18829 GCF_053612025.1 Kitasatospora sp. NPDC054768 | reverse complement strand
GAGCCGGAGCGGCGGCCGGGGCCGGGGCGGCCGGAGCAGCCGGGGCGGCGGCGGGCGCGGCCGGAGCGGCAGCCGCGGCGGGCGC
The DNA here is from genome assembly GCF_053612025.1 of Kitasatospora sp. NPDC054768. Classification (NCBI taxonomy): domain Bacteria; kingdom Bacillati; phylum Actinomycetota; class Actinomycetes; order Kitasatosporales; family Streptomycetaceae; genus Kitasatospora; species Kitasatospora sp. NPDC054768. Next base: position 18,744 of record NZ_JBSHBN010000176.1, on the reverse strand, counting down.
GGCCGGAGCAGCAGCGGGCGCGGGGGCAGCGGCAGGGGTCGGCGCGGAGCCGGCCTGGGTCGCGGCCTGGGTCACTGGGGTCACCTCGGTACCGGGCTTGTAGTCGGCGAAAAAGTCCCACCAGGCTCGGTCGACCGAGTTCGGGTCCTGGAGGTACTGCTGGTAGATCTCGTCGACGAGCCACTCATTGGGGCCGAAGCCAGTGGAGCTTGCCGAGCTGTTGGGGGTTTCAGGGGACTGTGGCGACACGGCGGCAACCGCCCTCTTCCGCTTCCTTTTGGGATGTTTGGACAGCGGGGATTAAGGCTACGCCCCTGACCAGTGATCGCGCAGTCCCCGGGGCCCAGGCGTCGCCCAGATCACAGTGCTGACCTGCACTTTGGCTGAAAAAGTGCGTTAGAAAGCCGCATCTGAGGGGAACCGATCGGTGCCGATCCGTGGGCATAGTAGGACCAAACCGGACAAAAACTCGGTCGAATCCTCTAACGATCTTCGTATGCCTCTGTGTCGGATCTGTGACAAATGTCCCGACCGTCACCTGGGCGCGGTCCGGGCAGCCGGACCTCGATCCGGCAGCCGCGCGGGGACTCGGCCACCGCGATCCGCCCGCCGTGCAGGTCCACCGCCCAGCGGGCGATGGCCAGACCCAGTCCGGTGCCGCCGTCCGCCCCCGGTCCGGCGGCGGTCGCGGTGCCGCTGCGGCTGAACCGGTCGAAGACCCGGGTGCGGTCGGCCGGCGGGATGCCGGGGCCCTCGTCCTCGACCTCCAGCAGCAGGCCACCCTCCTCGCCCTCCGGTCTCGCCCGCACCGTCACGGTGCCGCCGGGCGGGGAGTGCTTGCAGGCGTTGTCGACCAGGTTGGCGACCACCTGGTGGAGCCGTTCCGGGTCCGCCACGCCGGTCAGGCCGGTGGGGCTGACCTCCAGGGCCAGCCGGACGTCCCCGCGCCGGGAGAAGGCGCCGCCGGCCGTGGCGCCGTCCACGGTGACCCCGCGCAGCACGCCGTCCAGGAACTCGCGCACCTCGAAGGGGCGGGCGTCCAGGTCGACCACGCCGTCGTCGATCTTGGAGAGGTCGAGCAGGTGGGTGACCAGCCGGCCGAGCCGCTCGGTCTGCTCCAGCGCCGCTCCCAGGGTGGCCGGATTGGGCTGGACGACGCCGTCCACCACGTTCTCCAGGACGGCGCGCAGCGCGGCGATCGGCGTGCGCAGTTCGTGCGACACGTTGGCGACCAGCTCCCGGCGGTGCCGGTCGGCGGCCTGGAGGTCGGCGGCCATGGCGTTGAACGCGGCCGCCAGCTCGCCGATCTCGTCGCGCGAGCCCGCCTCGACCCGGCGGGTGTAGTCCCCGGAGGCCATCGCGCGGGCGGCGGCCGTCATCTCGCGCAGGGGGGCGGTGAGCCCGTGCGCGAGGAACTGCATGAAGAGCAGCGAGGCGATCATGGAGAAGACCATGATGATCCGGATCTGGGTCTCGGACCGGATCGCCACGACCACCATCCCGGTGGCCAGGAACACGGAGACGATCACGAGCAGGGTGAGTTTGCCCTTGATCGAGCGGACCGGATCGAGCGGCCGGATGTCGGCCCAGACCCGGCGGGCGGCGCGGGCGGCCAGGTTCTGCTGCCGCGTGCCGTCGGATTCCCCGTTGCGTTGCTGTGGAAAGGTCATTGTCCCCTGTGGTCCCCGCGTCGTCCCCCCGCGTGGTGGCACGGCGTCGTCCGGACACGGGCCCCCCGGTGGCCCGTCGCCCGATCGATGCCGTCAGGAGAGCGGGGCCTCCAGGGCGTAGCCGACTCCGTGGACGGTGCGGATCCAGCTGGCGCCGATCTTCCGGCGCAGCGCCTTGACGTGGCTGTCCACCGTGCGGGTGCCGGACGCGTCGGTCCAGTCCCAGACCTCGGCCAGCAGCTGCTCGCGGGTGAGCACGGCGCGCGGCTGGGCGGCCAGGCAGGCGAGCAGGTCGAACTCGGTCGGCGTCAGGTGGACGTCGCCCGAGGCCAGCCGGACCCGGCGCTGCACGTGGTCGATCTCCAGCTCGCCGAACCGCAGGCTGCCCAGTGCGGGCGTGCGGGCGGCCTGCTGGGCGCGCTCGACGCGGCGCAGCAGGACGTTGACGCGGGCGGCCAGTTCGCGCATCGAGAACGGCTTGGTCATGTAGTCGTCCGCGCCCACGCCGAGGCCGACCAGCAGGTCCGTCTCGTCGTCGCGGGCGGTCAGCATGAGCACCGGCACCGGGCGCTGGGCCTGGATCCGGCGGCACACCTCCAGCCCGTCGAAGCCGGGCAGCATGATGTCGAGGACCACCAGGTCCGGCTGCCAGGTGTGGAACCCGTCGACCGCGCCGGGGCCGTCGTGGGCCACGGCGACCTTGAAGCCCTCGGCGCCCAGCCGGGCGGCGATCGACTCGGCGATCGTGGGCTCGTCCTCCACCACCAGGACTCTGCGCTGGCTGCTCACAGTGCCACCGGTGTTGTGGTTGTCCTGCTGAATTTCTGTCACGGTCACGCCACCGCCCCCAGGGCTGCGGGCCGGCCACCTGTGGGGATGGCGGGGCTCCGCTCGTAGTCTTGTTCCGTCGTGGACTGTGCCGGGTCCGCCGTCCCGTCGCGCGATCGGGAGCCGAGGACGGATGGTCGGCCGCCCACTTCTCCCGCGCACTTCGCAGCGTACGGACAGCGGATGCTTCCCGGCAGGTGGACCGGACGTTTCCGGCCCGTGGGCCGGCTGTCGGGCCGCCCTCGGACCCACTGCACGAGTGGGCACGGGCCGATACCTTACCCGGCGAATTTTCACTGCGTAACGGTACGTATGCAGTTCAGTTGACGCCAAGTCGCCGGTCAGAGGCCCTGCTGCCGCGTTGCGGGGGAGAAGGTCTGGACCAATGTCGGGAATCCCGCCGTCCGCTACGGCGGTGTTCTTCACGGGCTTTTCCCAGGTGCCTCTCAGAACCTCGACGTACCGTGGCCACGACAACACCCGACCGGGCGGAACCCGCGGCGCGCGCCGGTACGTTGGGCCCGGGCGGGGAGCCGGTGGCTGCGGCGTGGAGCGGAGGCGGCATGGCGGGACTCGGACGGAGTGCCGACGGGTGCGGAGGCGCGGGAGCGCCCTACGGAATGCTCCGCCTCGGGCTGCGCACCGGCGTCCTCCAGTGGCTGCTGGAGCGGGTGCCGACACCCCGGAGCACGCCCTTCACGCTCGGGTACCTCGCCGTCGTGGGCGCCACCACGACCTTCGCCGGGCTCGCCGACCCGGAACTCGTCCAGCGGCTGCAGGAGGCCTCCAGCTCGGACGGGCACAACCTGCTCCAGCATCCTTTGCGTGCTCTTGTGCTGAGCGGATTCTGGGTGGCCGGCGAGGTGTGGATGCCCTACCTGTGGGGATTCGCCCTCACCCTCGCCCCGCTGGAGCGCAGGGTCGGTCCGGCCCGGGCGGCGGCGGTGTTCGCGGTCGGGCACGTCGCGGCCACGCTGCTCTCCCAGGGAGTGGTGATCACCGCGGTGGAGACCGGGCGGATGGCGCCCGAGGCGATGGACCACCTGGACATCGGGGTCAGCTACGGCGTGCTCGCCTGCCTGGGCGCGGTGGCCGGGCTGCTCTCCTGGCGCGGGCGGCTGCTCGCGCTGGGCGGCGCGGGGCTGATGATCGCCCAGCAGATCGCCACCGACAAGGACGTGATCACGGGGGTGGGGCACCCGGCCGCGGTGCTCACCGGGGTCGCGCTGTGGCGCTGGCTGCGCCGGGTCGAGCGGCGCCCGCCCCGGCCGCGTCCGGCCGTCGCGGCGGCCGCCGGCGGTGCGCCCGCGCGGGTGTGGACGGCGCGTTGACGCCGCCGGCCGGCCGGGGCCGTCCGGGCCCCGGGGGCCTCGTGCCGGGATTCCCCGAGGTGCGCCCACCCCTCTCTTGACGGAGTCGGGCGCGGGCTTCCCGGCCCGATGCGTGTTCGCTCACGGCGAACAGAGGGCCGGGAACATCCGGCGGCCGCCAAGCCTTAGTCAGGTCGACTCAAGTTCACTGACTGGGGAGAGATCATGGCATCGACGTCCACACCGCTCACCCTGCCCGTGCTGCCGCTCGACGACGAGGTCGTCCTGCCGGGCATGGTCGTGCCGCTGGACCTGAAGGACGCCGAGGTGCGCGCCGCGGTCGAGGCCGCCCGGGCCGCCGCCACCGGCACCGCCAAGCCGCAGGTCCTGCTGGTCCCGCGGGTGGACGGCTCGTACGCGGCGGCCGGCACCCTGGCCACCGTGGAGCAGGTCGGCCGGCTGGCGGACGGCGATCCGGCGGCGCTGGTGCGCGCCGTGCGCCGGGTCCGGATCGGCGCCGGCACCACCGGCCCCGGCGCCGCCCTCTGGGTGGAGACCACGCCGTTCCGGGAGTCCTCGGTGGGCACTCCGGTGGCCGGCCGGGCCGCCGAGCTGGTCAAGGAGTACAAGGCGCTGTCCACCCAGTGGCTGCGCAAGCGCGGCGCCTGGCAGATCGTCGACCGGGTGGCGCAGATCGAGGGCGTCGGCGAGCTCGCCGACAACATCGGCTACGCGCCCTTCGCCACCGCCGAGCAGAAGCTCAAGGTGCTGCTGGAGGCCGACCAGGTCGCCCGACTGGAGTACGCGCTCACCCTGCTGCGCGACCACCTCGCCGAGGAGGAGGTCAACGACACCATCCGCAAGGACGTCGAGGAGGGCGTGGCCAAGCAGCAGAAGGAGTTCCTGCTCCGCCGCCAGCTGGAGGCCGTCCGCAAGGAACTGGCCGAGCTGAACGGCGAGGCGGCCGACGAGGAGGGCGACTACCGCGCCCGGGTCGAGGCCGCCGACCTGCCCGAGAAGGTCCGCGAGGCCGCGCTCAAGGAGGTCGACAAGCTGGAGCGCTCCTCCGACCAGTCGCCCGAGGGCTCCTGGATCCGGACCTGGCTGGACACCGTCCTGGAACTGCCCTGGAGCGAGCGCACCGAGGACGAGTACGACATCGCCGGCGCCCGCGCGGTGCTGGACGCCGACCACACGGGCCTCGACGACGTGAAGGACCGCATCGTCGAGTACCTGGCCGTCCGCAAGCGCCGGGCCGACCAGGGGCTCGGGCCGGTCGGCGGCCCGCGGGACGGGCAGCGCGGAGCGCTTCCCACGAGCGGTACCGGTGGGCGACGGGCGGGCGGCGCGGTGCTGGCCCTGGTCGGCCCGCCCGGCGTCGGCAAGACCTCGCTCGGCGAGTCGGTGGCCCGCGCCATGGGCCGCAAGTTCGTCCGGGTCGCGCTCGGCGGCGTCCGGGACGAGGCGGAGATCCGCGGCCACCGGCGCACCTACGTCGGCGCGCTGCCCGGCCGGCTGGTGCGGGCGATCAAGGAGGCCGGCTCGATGAACCCGGTCGTCCTGCTCGACGAGATCGACAAGGTCGGCTCCGATTACCGGGGCGACCCGGCCGCCGCCCTGCTGGAGGTGCTGGACCCGGCGCAGAACCACACCTTCCGGGACCACTACCTGGAGGTCGAGCTCGACCTCTCCGACGTCGTCTTCCTCGCCACCGCCAACGTGCTGGAGGCCATCCCCGAGCCGCTGCTCGACCGGATGGAGCTGGTCCGGCTGGACGGCTACACCGAGGACGAGAAGGTCGCCATCGCCCGCGACCACCTGCTCCCGCGCCAGCTGGAGAAGGCGGGTCTCGGCGGCGGGCAGGTCACCGTGGACGAATCGGCGCTGCGCAGCCTCGCCGGGGAGTACACCCGGGAGGCGGGCGTGCGCACCCTGGAGCGCTCGATCGCCCGGGTGCTGCGCAGGATCGCCGCGCAGGCCGAACTGGGCGAGCGCGAGCTGCCCGCCCAGGTCGGCCCGCAGGACCTGCGCGCCCTGATCGGCCGGCCGCACCACGTGCCGGAGTCCGCCCAGGAGCCGGCCGAGCGCCGCACCGCCGTCCCCGGCGTGGCCACCGGCCTCGCGGTGACCGGCGCCGGCGGCGACGTCCTCTACATCGAGGCCTCGCTGGCCGACGCCGAGACCGGCGGCACCGGGCTGACCCTCACCGGACAGCTGGGCGACGTGATGAAGGAGTCCGCGCACATCGCGCTCTCCTACCTGCGCTCGCGCGGCGCCGAGCTGGAGCTGCCGGTCACCTCGCTGCGGGACCGCGGCGTGCACCTGCACATCCCGGCCGGGGCCGTCCCCAAGGACGGGCCGAGCGCCGGCATCACCATGACCACGGCGCTGGCCTCGCTGCTCTCGGGCCGCAGGGTGCGCACCGACGTGGCGATGACCGGCGAGGTGTCGCTGACCGGGCGGGTGCTGCCGATCGGCGGGGTGAAGCAGAAGCTGCTCGCCGCCGACCGGGCCGGGGTCACCACGGTGATCATCCCCAGGCGCAACGAGGCCGACCTGGACGACGTCCCGGCCGAGGTGCTGGAGCGGCTCACCGTCCACCCGGTGGCGGACGTGCGGGAGGTGCTGGAGCTGGCGCTGGAGCCGGCCGGGGCCACGGTGCTGGTGGCCGCCTGACCGCCGGCCCGGGCCGCCCGCACCGGCGGCCCGGGCCACGCGCCGGCGCTCCGGGAGCCGCCGGTCCGACGGCCGCCGGCGACCCGAACGGGCCACCGGCGATCTGAAGGGCCGGCGGCACCCCCGCGTGCGAGACTGCGGAGATGCCGTCCCCCACGCAGCGCGCCCTGGCCCGGGTGCCCGACCGGCTGCGCCCCTTCCTGGTGCGCCACCGCCGGCTGGTGAAGTTCCTGCTGGTCGGGAGCGGCTGCTTCGTGCTCACCACGGTGATCGACTTCGAGCTCAAGTTCACGGTGCTGGAGCACAAACCGGTGGTCGCGCTGACCGTGGCGACCGTGATCGGCACCGTCGTCTCGTACGTGCTGAACCGCCGCTGGGCCTTCCGGGCCGCCGGCCACAAGCGCGAGGTGCTGATGTTCGTCCTGGTCAGCGCCGTGGCGATCGCCGTCAACGACGTGCCGCTGGTGGTCTCCCGCTACCTCCTGGATCTGCGCGAGCCGTACATCGGGCCCTTCGAGCAGGAGGTCGCGGACTTCCTCAGCGGGATGGTCGTCGGCACCTTCGTGGCGATGCTGTTCCGCTACCGGGCGATGCGCCGGTGGGTCTTCGTCCCGCCCGCCGGGCGGACCCGGGCCGAGCCCGTCCCGGTGCCGACGACGGTGCCCCCGGAACCCGACTACGCTGCACCCGGGATGCCACCGGATGTGCCGTAAAGGGACGAGGTGAGCCTTATGCGTGAGCCGGACCCGGTCCGGACCGGGCCCGCCAGCCAGCAGGGGATGCGCCGGGCCAACCTGGCCCTGGTGCTCGGGACGATCGCGGGCGGACCGCGCTCGCGCGCGGAGGTGGCCGCCGGGACCGGCCTGACCAGGGCCGCCGTCTCCTCGCTCGCCGAACAGCTGATCGCCGCCGGCCTGGTGGTCGAGGAGGGCCCCGCCGCGCCCAGCGGCAAGGTCGGCCGTCCCGGCACCGCGCTCGGCCTCAACCCGGACGGGCCCGGCGGCCTCGGCGCCGAGATCGGGGTGCGCCACCTGGGCGCCTGCGTGGTGGACCTGCGCGGGGAGGTCCGCGCCTGGCGGCGCCGGGAGGTCTCCAACCACGGGCGCGAGCCCGCCGCCGTGATGGCCGACCTCGCCCACCTGCTGCACGAGGCCGTCACCGAGTCGGGGCTGCGCCCGGCCGGGCTCACCCTGGCCGTGCCCGGGCTGGTCGGCGGCTCCGGCGGGGTGCTCCAGCGGGCCGCCAACCTGGACTGGCAGGACGTCCCGCTGGCCGCCGCACTGCGCCCGGCGCTGCGGACCGCCGGCGGCGGCCTGGCCGGGCTGCCGATCGAGGCGGACAACGAGGCCAACCTCGGCGGACTGGCCGAGCGCTGGCTGGGCGCGGGCCCGGACGACTTCCTGTACGTCTCCGCCGAGGCCGGGGTGGGCGCGGCGATCGTGGTCGGCGGCCGGCTGCTGCGCGGGGCCGGCGGCTTCGCCGGCGAGTTCGGCCACGTGCCGGTCCACCCCGACGGGCCGCGCTGCGCCTGCGGGGCGAACGGCTGCCTGGAGCAGTACGCGGGCGAGGCGGCGGTGCTGCGGGCGGCCGGTCTGACCGGAGCCCGGGGCGACTGGGTGGCGCTGCTCGCCGACCGGGCCGGGGCCGGGGAGCGGTCCGCCCTCACGGCGCTGGCCGGGGCCGGTGCCGCGCTCGGCACCGCGGCCGCCGGCGCGGTCAACCTGCTGGACCCGGCCGAGGTGGTGCTGGGCGGCGGCTACGCCCGGCTGGCGCCCTGGCTGCTGCCCGCGATGCGGGCCGAACTGGCCGCCCGGGTGACGGTGCGGCCCTGGTCGGAGGACCGGCTGACGGTCTCCCGGCTGGGCCGCCGGGGCCCGCTGCTGGGCGCGGCGGCGCGGGTCGTCCGGGCCATCGTGGCCGACCCGGGGCCGCTCGGGGCGGGGTGAGAGGCGGCCGGGCCGTCGTGGCCGACCCGGCCGACCCCGCGGGGCGCGCCGGGCCCCGGAACACGCGCCGGGCCCCCGGCCGTGGTGGCCGGGGGCCCGGTGACGGGTCGGGAGCGGGCGGCTCAGTCCTCGGTGGGGACCAGCGCGCGGCCGCCGGAGCGCGGGCCGCGCAGGACGGCCAGCAGGGCGACGCCGATGCCGATCAGTGCCCAGACCACCAGGACCAGGATCGGCAGCCCCAGGTTGGTGGAGTCGAAGTAGGCGACCGACTTGGCCGCGCTGGTGCCGGCGCCGTTCGGGATCCACGAGCTGATCGCCCGCCAGAACGGCGGCATCATCGGCGCCGGGTAGACCCCGCCCGCGCTCGGGTTGCCGAGCACCACGAAGATCAGCACCGCGATGCCGATGCCGATGATGTCGAACAGGCACTGGAGCGCCATGGTGAAGGCGCCGACCGAGAACACCACCAGCGCACCGACGGCGCTCAGGCCGAGGATCGAGCCCGGCAGCGCGTCCAGCACCGGCCCGGCGATCACCGTGCCGAGCACGCCGGCGCCGATCGAGTACAGCGCGAGCACGCCGAGGCGGATCACCAGGCGGTGGACGTTGGCCGGCTTGGAGCCCGCGCTGATGCCCAGGATGGAGGCGACCAGGTAGCCGCCGACGCACCAGCCGATCACCAGGTAGAAAGCGGAGAGGCCGTTGGTGTCGCCCTTGGCGAGCGGCACCACGTCCTGGACCTTCACGGTGCGGCCCTGGCTCTGGTCGATCGCGGTGGTGATGGTCTCGGCGGCCTTGGCCGCGGACGGGCCGCGGGCGCCGCCGACCAGCAGGGTGTCCTGGGTGCCGGTCGGGTCCACGACCAGCGCCGCGTAGATCTTCTGGTCCTTGATCTGCTGGGTCGCCGTCTCGGCGTCCGGCGCGGTGAGGGCCTTGACGGCGTCGTTCGGCACCGACTCCAGCGCCCCGACCAGCTGGGGGGCGACCTGCGGCGGGGCGACCACCGCGATGGAGAGGTTCTGCGGGGCCGGCTTGTGCAGCGCCCCGATGTACGAGGTGATGAAGCCGAGCTGGAGCAGCAGCACGCCGATCACGAGCAGTGCCGCGCGCGGGGTGACCGCACTCTTCAGTTCGGCGAGGAAACCCTGCCCCGGGGCTGCCATCCACATCTCCTTGCGTAACGGGGAAAAACGGTACTTCCAGAACCGATACTTCATACCATGAAGTAGTTGGCTTGTCGTACCTCCCGCGCCGGGCCGCGGCCGGTGCCGCTGCGCGATACTGGCGCGGTGAGCGACGAGGATGCCCTGGTGGCGGTGGAGCGCGAGGTCGCGCTGATGTTCCGGCGGGGCCGGGCCAGAGTGGCGGAACTCTCACGGCGGGTGCACCCCGGACTGGAGGGGATGGCGTACAGCCTGCTCGGCTACGTCGAGCAGGCCGGGCCGGTGCGGGTGACCGACGTCGGCGTGCACTTCTCGATCGGCAAGGCGACGGTGAGCCGGCAGATCCGGACGCTGGAGGAGCTGGGCCTGGTGGCCCGGGAGACGGACCCGCTGGACCGCCGGTCCGCGCTGGTCTCGCTCACCGAGGACGGGCGGCGGCGCTACCTGGCCGCGCAGGGCGTCCGGATGCGGCGGGTGCGCGAGGTGATGGACGGCTGGTCGCCGGAGGACGTGACCCGCTTCGCGGAGCTGCTGCACCGCTTCAACGACGTGCTGGGGGAGCCGCCGGCCGAGTGACCGGCGGTGGTCGCGCAGGCCTCCGGGGCCCGTGGGCGAGGGCTTTACTTTCCCTTGAAGAAAGTTGCCTAATTCAACCATCCAGTCTTATGGTTGCTTACGGCAACGAAATTTCATGATCCGCGTATCCCGCGCGCTCGCCGAAGGACCCAGATGACCGTGACCACCGAGGCCGCGAGCGGAACCGCCGCAGCGGCCGACAGTCAACAGATGACGCACCGTCAGGTGATGGAGGCGCTCTCCGGCCTGCTGCTCGGCCTCTTCGTGGCCGTGCTCTCCTCGACCGTCGTCTCCAACGCCCTGCCGCACATCCTCGCCGACCTGCACGGCGGCCAGTCCGCGTACACCTGGGTGATCACCGCGGCCCTGCTCACCCTCACCGCCTCCACCCCGATCTGGGGCAAGCTCTCCGACCTCGTCAGCAAGAAGCTGCTGCTCCAGATCGCCCTGCTGATCTACATCGGCACCTCGGCGCTGGCCGGCCTCTCGCAGAACACCGGCGAGCTGATCGCCTGCCGCGCGCTCCAGGGCATCGGCGCCGGCGGTGTGGTGGCGCTCGGCCAGATCTGCCTGGCCGCGATGGTCCCGGCGCGCGAGCGCGGCCGCTACAGCGGCTACTTCGGCGCGGTCTTCGCCCTCGCCACCATCGGCGGACCGCTGATCGGCGGCGTCATCGTGGACACCTCCTGGCTCGGCTGGCGCTGGTGCTTCTACGTCGGCATCCCGTTCGCGCTGGTCGCGATCCTGGTGGTGCAGCGCACCCTCAAGCTTCCGGTGGTCAAGCGCAAGGCGAAGATCGACTACCTGGGCGCCCTGGTCATCACCGGCTCGGTCAGCCTGCTGATGATCTGGATCACCCTGGCCGGCAAGAACTACGCCTGGCTCTCCTGGCAGACCGCGGCCATGGTCGGCGGCGGCGTGCTGCTGGGCGCCCTGGCCGTCGTGATCGAGCGCCGCGCCGCCGAGCCGATCATCCCGCCGAGCCTCTTCAAGCACCGCACCGTCACCCTGGCCGCGCTGGCCAGCGTGCTGGTCGGCGTCGGGATGTACGGCGCGACCACCTTCCTCAGCCAGTACTTCCAGCTGGCCCGCGCCAAGTCCCCGACCATGGCCGGCCTGATGACCCTGCCGATGATCCTCGGCCTGGCCGTCTCCTCCGCGGTCGTCGGCCGGCTGATCACCAAGTACGGCAAGTGGAAGGCCTACCTGGTCTCCGGCACCGCGCTGCTCGCCGTCGGCTTCGCGCTGCTCGGCACCGCCCGGGCCGACACCAGCTACGTGCTGCTCTCCGTCTACATGGCGATCACCGGCGTCGGCCTCGGCCTGACCAGCCAGAACCTGGTGCTCGCGGTGCAGAACACGGTGCCCCGCAACGAGCTCGGCGCGGCCAGCTCGGTGGTCACCTTCTTCCGCACCATGGGCGGTGCGATGGGCGTCTCCGCGCTCGGCGCGCTGATGTCCAACAAGGTCTCCCACTACCTGGCCGAGAACCTGGCCGCGGCGCACGTCCCGGCGTCGCCCGCGGCCTCCGGCGGCGGCATCCCGGACCTGGCCAAGCTGCCCGCCCCGATCGTGCCGCTGGTGACGGACGCCTTCGGCCACGGCGTCGGCACCATCTTCCTGTGCGCCGCCCCGTTCGCGGCACTGGCCTTCGTCACCGTGCTGTTCATCCGGGAGACCGCGCTGAGGACCACCACCCAGGAGAGCTGACCGGCCGCCGGGATACGCGAACGGGCCGGGGAGTGCGAAGGCACTCCCCGGCCCGTCGTGCCGGGTGCGGCTACTTGCCGGCGATCAGCGACAGCCCGTAGAGGACGGCCCCGCCGCACAGCGCGAAGCAGACGCAGGCGCCGGCCAGGGCGATCCTGCCGCCGCCCGCGGCCCCGGCGCCCCCGCCCTCACGGGCGGCGACCAGGGCGGCCTCGCGGCGGGACAGCGCCAGGATGCCGAGCGCGAAGACGCAGACGACGGCGACGGTGATGCCGAAGCTGAATCCGGCGGTCTGGGCCAGGGCGTTCCACTTGATGTGCATGGTGAGTGCTCCGGGGCGTGTCTTGTGGGTTTTGTCGGATCAGGGCGCGGCGTTGGGGTGCGTGCATCGCAAGGCGGAGGAGGGAGCCACTGCGGAGTATTGGCGACCGACGACAACGCGGCGAGGTGTGTGCCCCAACGCCGCGGACCCGGCAAGGACCCGCAAGACACGCCCCGGGCCTGCGGCGCTCAGGCCGCGACCGTGGTCGAGGCGGGGGTGGGGGTGTTCGCGGCGGCGCCGGCCGGTGCGACCTCGACCGGGGTGACGTCGACGTCGTTGACGTTGTCCGCGCCGACCGGCTGGCGGCGGGAGATCACCCACATCGCGCCCGCGCCGGCCACCAGCACGACGCCGACCAGGGCGACGCCCCAGCTGCCCTGCTCGGCCAGCAGGGCGGCGCCGCCGGAGACCACGGCGGCGGCCGGCAGGGTCAGGCCCCAGGTGTAGACCATGCGGCGGACCAGGCTCCAGCGCAGCTCGCCCTTCGGGCCGCCGAGGCCGGCGCCCATGATGCCGCCGGAGCAGACCTGGGTGGTGGAGAGGCCGAAGCCCATGTGCGAGGAGGTCAGGATGACGGTCGCGGCGGCCGACTCGGAGGCGAAGCCCTGCGGCGGGCGGATGTCCGCCAGGCCCTTGCCCATCGAGCGGATGATCCGCCAGCCGCCCATGTAGGTGCCGAGCGCGATCGCGGCGCCGGCGGAGACGATCACCCAGGTGGGCGGCAGCGCGCCGTGCGGCAGGGCGCCGACCGAGACCAGGGTCAGGGTGATGATGCCCATCGTCTTCTGGGCGTCATTGGTGCCGTGGGCGAGCGAGATCAGCGAGGAGGAGAAGATCTGGCCGGTCTTGAAGCCCTTCTCGGTGGTCGCGGAGTCGCCCTTGCGGGTGATCACGTACGCCAGCTTGGTGGCGCCCCAGGAGGCCAGGCCGGCGACGAACGGGGAGGCGACCGCGGGGATGAGGATCTTGGTCACCACGGTGTCGAAGTTGACGCCGTTCATGCCGACGCCGACGATCGTGGCGCCGATCAGGCCGCCGTACAGCGCGTGCGAGGAACTGGACGGCAGTCCGCGCAGCCAGGTCAGCAGGTTCCAGAGGATGGCGCCGGCCAGGGCCGCGAAGATGATCTCGGGATGGACGCCGGCCTTCTCGTTGACGATGCCGCCGGAGATGGTGGTGGCGACCTTCACGGACAGGAACGCGCCCGCGAAGTTGAGCAGGGCCGCGATGGTGACCGCGACCTTCGGGCGAAGAGCTCCGGTCGCGATCGCGGTGGCGGCCGCGTTGGCGGTGTCGTGGAACCCGTTGGTGAAGTCGAAGGCGAGCGCCGTGATGATCACAACGGCTACCAGGAACGAGATGTGTTCCATACCCAAACAATCGTCGTAGTTGTCGCACGGACGTTGGTGACGTCGCGACCGTAAGTCTGCTTGGTAAACGGAAGGTGAACTGGGCCGGGAATCGTGGTTCCGATGGTTGACTCGCAGTGACCACTGGATTTCATCAAGGTGACATACGGCGCGCTGAACTGGACATTAGCGAAGAACGCGCCGGTTCGACCCGGTTTGCTGAGAGCTGTCTCACAGGTCCATCGAGAATTAACCTCCCGGTCCGCATGCGCCCTGTTTCCGGCGAGTAACCCGTGGGAGGATCTGCGGGATCCGGGAAGCCGGGACAGGGGCAGTGCGCGGCGGGGAGGACCAGGCCATGGGCGGGGCGGGACAGAGAGCGGAGACGGCACGCGTACGGCCCTGGGTGCGGGCGGCGCTGCGCTGCGGAGCCGTCCTCGCGGCCGCGGCGCTCGCACTGCCGGTGGGCGCCCAGGCCGCCTGGGCCGCGCCCGACCCGGGAGCCGGCCGGATCGCCGCCGACGCCGACCCGCTCGCCGCCGCCAAGGCCACCCTCGGCCCGCTGCTCGACCGGCTGCACGGGCTCTACCAGAGCGCCGAGGCCGCCACCGAGCAGTACAACGGCGCCGTCGCCAAGGCGGCGGACCAGCAGACCGCGCTCACCGACCTCCAGGGCCGGCTGGACCGCCAGCAGAAGCAGGTCGACGCGGGCACCGACATCGCCTCGCAGCTCGCCGCCGCGCAGTACCGCAACGGGGCCGCGTCGGCCTACGCGGAGCTGCTGCTCTCCAAGGACCCGTACGAGGCGGTCGTCATCGCCGAGCTGCTCGCCTCGGCCAGCCGCTCGCAGTCGGAGTTCCTGGACAAGCTGAAGAGCGACCGGGACGCGCTGGACGGGCTGAAGAAGCAGACCGAGGAGGCGCTGGCGACCGCCCGGACGCTGGTCGCCCAGCAGGACGCGGCCAAGGCCAAGGCGTCCGCCGACCTCACGGCGGTCGAGCAGATGGTCTCCTCGCTGACCGGCGCCCAGCGGACCGAGCTGGAGCAGCTGGAGAAGGCCAAGGCGGACGAGGCGCAGCTCGCCTTCCTCGCCTCCGGGGCGCTCGGCAAGGGCGAGCGCACGCCCTCCCAGCAGGGGCGCGCGGCCATCGCCTTCGCGCTGGCGCAGGTGAGCAAGCCGTACCTGTGGGGCGGCACCGGCCCGGACGCCTACGACTGCTCGGGCCTCACCTCGCAGGCCTGGCTGCACGCGGGCAAGCCGATCCCGCGCACCAGCCAGGAGCAGTGGGCGCAGCTGCCGCACGTGGCGCTCAACCAGCTGCGGCCCGGCGACCTGGTGGTGTACTTCCAGGACGCCTCGCACATCGGGATGTACATCGGCGGCGGGCTGATCGTGCAGGCGCCGCGGCCCGGCGCGTTCATCAAGATCTCGCCGATCGGTTCGATGCCGATCCTCGGGGCCGTCCGTCCCGACCCGTCCGGCGCGGCGGACGACGCCGGCGGCGCCTGGAAGGTGCCCGACCTCCCGTCGGGCTGGGACGCCGTCACGCCGATAGCGCCGAGCCCGGCCCACCAGCTGCCGGCCACGCCGGCCCCCGGCGGCGAGGTGACGCCGCCGGCCGTGCCGCAGACGCCGGGCGGGACGCCGACCACGCCGGGCGGCACCGGTACGCCGACCGACCCGGGGACGCCGTCCGGCGGCACGCCCACCTCGACCCCGACCGGCACGCCGACCGGAACGCCGACCGGGCCGGGCACCCCGACCGGGACCGGCACCCCGAGCGGGACCGGCACGCCCACCCCGACCGGGACGGGCACCCCGACGGGGAGCCCGAGCGGCACCGGCTCGGCGACCGCCTCGGCCCCGGGCAGCGCGACGGCCACGCTGCCGCTGGGCACGCCGACGCACTGACACCGCGGTACTGACACCGCGGCACTGACACCGCGACACGCAGGCCGCCCCACGTCACCGGACGTGGGGCGGCCTGCGTGCTGTGCCGCCCGGGGCGGCCGGCGGCTACGCGCCGCTGTCGGGGGCGAAGCGGATCACGACGGCCTTGGAGGTCGGCGTGTTGCTGATGTCGGCGGTGGAGTCGAGCGGCACCAGGACGTTGGTCTCGGGGTAGTAGGCCGCCGCGCCGCCGCGGGCGACGGGGTAGTGGACGACCCGGAAGTGCGGGGCGCGGCGCTCCACGCCGTCGCTCCACTCGCCGACCAGGTCGACGTACCCGCCGTCGGTGAGCCCGAGCTCGTCGGCGTCCGCGGGGTTGACCAGGACCACCCGGCGGCCGCCCTTGATGCCGCGGTAGCGGTCGTCGAGGCCGTAGACGGTGGTGTTGTACTGGTCGTGCGAGCGCAGCGTCTGGAGCAGCAGCCGGCCCGGCGGGACCTCGGGGGCGGTCAGCGGGTTGACGGAGAAGTTGGCCCTGCCGGTCGCGGTCGGGAAGGTGCGGGTGTCCCGGGGGCCGTGCGGCAGGGTGAAGCCGCCGGGGCGGCGGACCTTCTCGTTGTAGTCCTCGAAGCCCGGCACGACGCGGGCGATCCGGTCCCGCAGGGTGTCGTAGTCGGCGGCGAAGTCCTCCCACGGCACGGTGTCCTGCGGCCCGAGCACGGCGCGGGCGAGCCGGCAGACGATCGCGGTCTCGGAGAGCAGTCCGGGGGCGGGCGGGCGCAGGCCGCCGCGCGAGGCGTGCACCTGGCCCATCGAGTCCTCGACGCTGACGAACTGGGCGCCGCGCGCGGTGACGTCCCGGTCGGTGCGCCCCAGGGTGGGCAGGATCAGGGCGCGGGCGCCGGTGACCACGTGCGAGCGGTTGAGCTTGGTGGAGACGTGGACGGTCAGCCGGCAGCGGCGCATCGCGGCCTCGGTGACCTCGGTGTCCGGGGTGGCCGCGACGAAGTTGCCGCCCATCGCGAAGAAGACCCCGACCCTGCCGTCGCGCATCGCGCGGATGGTGTCCACCGAGTCGAGGCCGTGCTCGCGCGGCGGCTCGAAGCGGAACTCCTCGCCCAGCGCGTCCAGGAAGGCGGCGGTGGGGCGTTCGAAGATGCCCATCGTCCGGTCGCCCTGGACGTTGCTGTGCCCGCGCACCGGGCAGACCCCGGCGCCGGGGCGGCCGACGTTGCCGCGCAGCAGCAGGAAGTTGACGACCTCGCGGATGGTCGGCACGGCGTGCTTGTGCTGGGTGAGGCCCATCGCCCAGCAGACGATGATCTTCTCGGACTTCAGCACCAGCTCGCCGAGCTCTTCTATCTGCTCCCAGGGCAGTCCGGTCGCGGCGAGCACCTCGTCGCGGTCGGTCCCGCGCGCCTGGGCCTCGAACTCCTCGAAGCCGTAGCAGTGTTCGGCGACGAAGTCGCGGTCGACGCCGTCCCGCTCCAGGACGATCCGGTTCAGCGCGCGAAACAGCGCGAGGTCGCCGCCGAGGCGGATCTGCAGGAAGAGGTCGGTCAGCTTGGTGCCCTGGCCGGCCAGGCCGCGCGCGTGCTGGGGGTTCTTGAACCGCTCCAGGCCCGCCTCCGGCAGCGGGTTGACGCTGACGATCGTGGCGCCGGCCCGCTTGGCGCGCTCCAGCGCGGAGAGCATCCGGGGGTGGTTGGTGCCCGGGTTCTGGCCGGCCACGATGATCAGGTCGGCCTGGTAGAGGTCCTTCAGGCTGACGCTGCCCTTGCCGACGCCGAGCGTCTCGGTGAGCGCCGAGCCGGAGGACTCGTGGCACATGTTGGAGCAGTCCGGCAGGTTGTTGGTGCCGAGCCGGCGGGCGAACAGCTGGTAGGCGAAGGCGGCCTCGTTGCTGGTCCGGCCGGAGGTGTAGAAGGCGGCGCCGTCCGGGGTGTCCAGGGCCCTCAGCTCCTCGGCGATCAGCGCGAAGGCGTCGTCCCAGGAGACCGGCGTGTAGTGGGTGGCGCCCTCGTCGAGCAGCATCGGCGCGGTGAGCCGGCCCTGCTGGCCCAGCCAGTAGCCGGAACGCCCGGCCAGGTCGGCGACCGGGTGGGCGGCGAAGAAGTCGGCGTGGACGCGCCGCTCGGTGGCCTCCTCGGCGACGGCCTTGGCGCCGTTCTCGCAGAACTCGGCGGTGTGCGGCTTGTCCGGCTCCGGCCAGGCGCAGCCGGGGCAGTCGAAGCCGTTCTGCTGGTTGACCTTGCGCAGGGTGGCCAGGGTGCGGCGGGCGCCCATCTGCTCGGCGGCCATCCGCAGGCTGTGGCCGACGGCGGGCAGTCCGGCGGCCGCGTGCTGGGGCGTGGACACCTCGGGGGCGTCCTGCGCCGGGTCGCTCTGCGGGGCCTGCTTGGCCATGGCCGCTCTCCTCGGGCTCTGCTGGGTTCGCACCGCCGCGTTCGCGCGGGGATTCGATTCCATCCTTCCACCTGGCCGGGGCCCGGGGGAGAGGCGGAGGGGAGGGCGACGGCGGGGGGAAGGGCGGTGGGCGGCGTCGGTAGAGTCTGGGCGTCATGGCGGGAGGGGAGGGCGCGTGCGAGTCGGGGACGTCCTGGACGGCCGGTACGAGCTGGTGGAGAAGCTCGGGCAAGGCGGGTTCGGGGTGGTGTGGCGGGCCCGGGACACCCGGATGGGGCGGCCGGTGGCGGTCAAGGTCATCGGGCACCACGGCGGTGACCGGGCGAAGGCCGCGCTGCGGTTCGTCCGGGAGGCCGGTGCGGCCGGCAACCTCTCGCACCCGCACATCGTCACGGTGCACGACCTGGGGCAGTGCGAGCTCGGCGGCGAGGAGGTCACCTACCTGGTGATGGAGCTGCTCACCGGCCGCACCCTCACCGAGGTGCTGCGGGCGGGGGTGCCGGAGCCCGCGCTCAGCCTGCGCTGGGGGCGGCAGATCGGCGGAGCGCTGGCGGCCGCGCACGACGCGGGCATGGTGCACCGGGACATCAAGCCGGACAACGTGATGATCACCGACGCCGGGCAGCTGAAGGTGCTGGACTTCGGCATCGCCCAGCTGGACACCGGCGCGGGCGGGCTGACCACCACCGGGACGATCGTCGGCAGCCCGGCGTACATGGCGCCGGAGCGCTGGACCGGCGGCCGGGTGGACGGGCGGGCCGACCTCTACGCGCTGGGCTGCGTCCTGATCGAACTCTTCACCGGGGCACGGCCGTTCGGCGGGGACTCGACGCCGGTGCTGATGTACCAGCACCTCAACGAGGCGCCGGCGCCGCTGGACCCGGCGCAGTTCGGGCC